>CBHTTW010000152.1:0-6444 GCA_966096025.1 uncultured Alphaproteobacteria bacterium
TTTTCCGCCGTCAGCCATTTGATCAGGATCGCGGTGCCGACATTGTAGGGCAGGTTGGCGGCAACCCGCACGCCGCTCGGCAGGATCGCGGCCTCGTCCAATTCCAATGCGTCGGCGGAGATGACCTGCAATTTTCCGGGCCAGGCGCGGGCGATCTCTTCCAGGGCGGGCAGGCAGCGCGCATCGCGTTCCACCGCGATCACCTTGCCGGCGCCTTCGCTCAAAAGCGCGCGGGTCAGGCCGCCGGGGCCGGGACCGACTTCGTAAAAAACGCCGCCGTCATTGGCTCCGGCGGCGCGGGCGATCTTGCGCGTCAGATTGAGATCGAAAAGAAAATTCTGGCCCAGGGATTTTTTGGCCGCCAGGTTATGGGTTGCTATCACCTCCCGCAGCGGGGGTAATTTATCGGCTTCTGGCATTTGCCATGTCCGCGGCCATCTGGATCGCGGCGATCATGCTGCGGGCATCGGCCTTGCCTTGGCCCGCAATGTCCAGCGCCGTGCCGTGATCGGGCGAGGTGCGCACAATCGGCAATCCCAGGGTCACATTCACCCCGTCCCAGAAGCTCAGGCTCTTGATCGGGATCAGCGCCTGGTCGTGATACATGCACAGCGCCGCATCGTAAGTCTTGCGTGCTTCGTCATGAAACAGCGTATCGGCGGACAGCGGCCCGCGGATGTTGAATCCGCGCGCCTTGAGCGCCGCGATGGCGGGCGCGATCACCGTCACTTCCTCTTCGCCCAGCATCCCATCCTCGCCGGCATGGGGATTAAGTCCCGCCACCGCCAGCCGGGGATTGAGGATGCCGAAATCGCGGCGCAGCGCCGTCAGGATGACCTCGCCGGTGTCGAACACGGTCTGTTTGCTGATCGCGCCGGGCACCTTGGCGACCGGCATATGGATGGTCAGCGGCACCACCCGCAATTTGTCGCTGGCCAGCATCATCACCGCCCGGCGCGCGCCGGTCAGATGGGCGAGAAATTCGGTATGGCCGGGAAAGGCGAAGCCGGCCGCATTCAGCACCGCCTTGTGGATCGGGGCGGTGACCAGGGCCGCCGCCTCGCCGCCGAGACAGGCGGAAACCGCAATCTCGATGGCCTGGGTGACGGCGGCGGCATTGCGCTGGTCCGGCCGCCCCGGGGCGGCGGTGACGGGCGCGGTGGTGGGCACCAGCGCGTCGGCGTGAGAGGCAAAAATCTTGGCATCGCCCACCAGCTTGAGCGGATGGGCGCCGATCCTGCCGCCGAAATGCTCGAAAGCGGCCACAGCGACCTCCGGTCCAATACCGGATGGCTCGCCCATGGTAATCAGGATGGACCCAGCGCCGCCGTTACCGCGGTCTTTTGCCGATCCGCCTTCAGCGGATGAGCGCATCGGGCTTGCTATCGTCGCGCACCTGGATATTGGCGCCGCGCTTCAGGTCGCGCAAATACCGCCGTGCCAAGGCGGAGATCTGGTTCTGGAACAGCTGATCTTCGACTTGCTGCTGGGTTGGCATCACATAGGCGGTCTTGACCTCGATCCGCTTGTCGCAGCGTCCGATCAGTTCGATGCCGGCTTCCGACACGAACGGCATGGCCGCATCGCCGGGACGGGTGTTCTTCATCGCTTCCTGGATTTGCGGGGCGAGCTCGGAAAGCTTGGCGTCGCCCAGATCCATATAGACCGTACCGGCCATTTTCTTGTGCAGCTCGTCGAGCTGGGCGCAGCCGGCATAACGCTGCTGGATCGTCGCGGCCACCTTGAAGATTTCCTCCAGCTGCTCCTTGGGCAAGCCGGCATTAGCGGGGAACAGAAGGCGGGCCAGCGGCAAGGTCCCGGCCGGGCCGGTCGGACCGGTCGGCACGGCATCGATTTTGGTGCCCATCGGTTCCTGGCGTTCGCGCAGCGCGATCACGTAATAGCCGCCGGTGGAGCGGATGGGACCGGAGATCGCGCCCACCTCAAGCTTGGCGAGCGCGGCATTCAGTTCCGGCGCCAGCTGGCCTTCGCTGATCCAGCCCATATCGCCGCCGGTCGCCGCCGAGGGATGCTGACTGAACTGGCGCGCCACCACCGAGAAGGGTGCGCCCTGGCGGAGCTGGTTTTCCACTTCCTCGGCGTCTTTCTTTACCTTGGCGTCCTGCTCGGGATTGTCCACGGGAAGGAAGATCTCCATCACGCGGAAATGCGGCTTGTTGGCGCCTTCGGCATTGCGCGCCATTTCCGCCGATATCATTTCCGGGGTGATGTTGATGCGGTCGCTATATTCCTCCTGCACCGCCTTCTGCCAGGCGATCGAGGCCGTGATCTGGGAGCGCAGTGCTTCCTCGCTGGCGCCCGCCTTGGTCAGGTTCTCACGCAGCTGTTCTACGGTGAAGCGATACTCCTGAATCATGGCGTTGATGCGCTTGTCGACTTCGACCGGACTGACGGTGATCTTCTTTTTCACCGCTTCCTGAAGCTGGAGTTTTTCGCTTTCCAGCACTTCCAGAATCTGGCTGCGGATACGGGTGCGCTGTTCCGGCGTCAGTTGCTGGTTGATGCCTTGAAGCGCCAGATAAAGCGCCACGCGCTGACGCACTTCGAAATCGGAAATCGACTCATCGTTCACCGTGGCGACGATGGAATTGGAATCGTTGGGGTTGGTATCGCTGGTGGCGTCGATCACCTTGCCGTCGCTGTTCTTGGCTTCCTGCACCCCCGGCGTTACGGCAGGCGTACCACCCGCGGACGCTGCCGTTTCGGCGGCGGAGGGCGGCGCATCGGCGGTGGAGGCGGTGGGCGGGGCGTCGGCGCTGTGTGGGGTTGCGCCGGGTTTGGCGGGCACCGCGGGATTGATGGTTCGCATGGTGCCGGATGGCGCAATCGCGGCTTGCCGCATGTTCGAGGAAGCGGAGGATTTCAGCGGCGGCACCGCAGGCACGCTTGCGCCTTGCGCAACGGCATTCGCGCCAGCCAGTACGGCAGCGCCCAGCAACAGGGTGGTGGCAACTCGCATCGTCAATCTTTGATCTTCGGCCTAACGGAAGGCGGCGCTCCGCCAGACCTCCTAAACCTCTGCCAAGATACGGAAATTCCGTCTCCGATCAAGCGAAAGGCGCGCCCGGCCCCCTGGGTCGGGGCGTCCGGCTAGGGGCGGAAAAGCGGCATTTTCGCCGGTTCTAGGGGTGGGTTAGGGCGAAAACGTCGCGCGGGAACAGGCTGAAAGGCTGGATCGGGCTGTCCCCGGTCTTCAGGTTGAAGCGCAAAATCACCGAAGTGGAGGGCGGCAGGCCCTGGACGACGTCCGAAATATACTTGCGCCGGTAGGCCAGGGAGATTGCAAGACATTCATCTTCGTACCCCAGGCCATATTCGGTGTTGAGGAACTGGCTGTTGGTCAGGTCGCGCTGGATGGCGGCGAACACTTGCCAATTGCGCCAGACATTCATGTCGGCTTGGGCGTTGACCTCTTCCCGGCCGGGCAGGCCCAGGGTCGCGACCGACTGCGGCAGTTGGACATAGCTCACCTGCAGCGAAGAGCGGTCGTAGGTGCCGGTGACATAGACCTCGTGCCGCCGGATCGTGCCGTTGCTGCGATCCATGTCGATGCGGTCGGTAATATCCAGATGCGGGAACTTGACCGAAAAGCTGCCGACCACATCCGATGAGGTGCCGCGATTGCCGGAAAAGGCCGCCAGGAGAGGATCGGGCTTGAGGCGGTAGGTTTGGCCGACCTGCGCTTCCACCTTGCCGCCGGGAAACAGCGCTTCCGCCATGACGCCGACATTGGCGCGCGGCCCGCTCTCGATAATGTCATAGCCCGGTACCTGGTTGAAGCTGAAGACATTGTTGTCGTCGAACTCGAAGGACTGGGAATCCTCGATCCGCAGGTTGCGCGGATTGCCGCCATAGGGCTGGGCCACCACTTGCGCGATGGGTTGCAGGATATAGGAGCGGCCCTTGCCGCCGCTGGCGACAAAGGGCCAGCGCCAATCCAGGCCCAGATAAGCGGTGCCGCGTTCGACCGAAGCGGGAAAGCCGGGGGGGCGGCCCGGGTTGGCATAGTCGAAATGATAAAAATCGCCGCGCGCGTCGGCCACGATGGTCCAGAGCTGGCCATTGTCCAGGACGAAGGGGCGCTTCCAGTTCAGTTCGCTGGTGACGCGCTGGTCGTTGCGCTGGCTGTCGCGGCCGATTGAGATGCCGCTGAGGTCGAGACGGAAGGTGCCGCCCGCGATCTTGTGAATCGGGATGTAGGACATTTCCAGCCGCGGCAGCACAAAGGGGATGCGCGCGGTGATGTCGGTGGAACGCAGGCCCTGGAAATAATAGCTGGCAAGCGAGAAGCGTGAGCGGCCCGGAGTTCCTTCCAGGAAGAGATCGCTGACCAGCCGGTCCAGGAACGAGACGTCGTAGAAACGCATATAGGCGCTGTTGCTGGTGGCCTGGACGTCCAGCCCGGCGCGCCAGCTGTCGCTGAGGGCTTCGCGCGCCGACCCGAAAATATGGCCGTAGGTCTGCGCCCCGGGGCTTCCCGACAATCCGCCATTGGGATTGTAGGCGCCGCTGCCCTGGAACCACAGCCCGCCCTTGTTCCAGCGGGCGCGATACTCCATTTCCAGAACCTCGCCGCCCGATGTGGTCAGCATCGGCGCCAAGGTCATGTCGTGGCTTTGGGACAGCGCGAGATAGACCGGCAGGCGGGTGAAATAGCCGATCTTGGTGGAATTGCCGAATTCCGGCGTCAGCAGCCCGCTGGCATAGCGCACCGTGGGATCGGGCACCGACACAGTGGGCAGCCATGCCACCGGCACGCCCTTCACCTCGACCGTGGCGTTGGTGAAACGCACCTTGTGCTTGGTCTGGTCGTGAACCACGCGCTCCGCCTTGACCTGCCACAAGGGCGTGCGTTGCCCCGGCTTGTTGCAGATCGTGCAGGGCGAATAAACCGTATGGCGGGCGACGATCCTGTCGCCGCTGCGCTGGGCGCTGCGGGCCGCCAGCCGCCCGGTTTTTCCGATCAGGGCGCCGAAGCCCTGCAGCGCGCCGTCGCGCATATGGTCGGTCAAGACCACCTGCTCGGCGAAGGCGACATTGCCTTTGGTGTCGGTGACACTGACATGGCCGCGCGCCGTGACCGTGTCCTTGTCCTGGTCATAGTCCACCCGGTCCGCCAGCAGGGTGCGGCCCTGGTCGGTGATCTCGACATGGCCGACGGCCGAAACCGTCTTGCTCTCGCTGTCGTAAACGATTTCATCGGCTTCCAGCAGCAAGGGGGTTTGCTCCGCGGCGCGCGGTTGGGCGGCTGCCTGAACCAGCAGGGGAAGCAGAGCGCAGGCGCCCAGCGCCACGAGACGCAACGCAGAGGCCCGCATCAGCCGTCCTCGTGGGAGAAGATCAAGGTCATGCCGATCAGGATCGAGGCCAGGGCCGGCGCCGTCGCCGCCAACAGGATCGGCACCGCGCCGGAGCGGCCCAGCACCGTGGTGAGGTTTTGGAAGAAGTAGACGCCGAAGCCGCAGGCGGCGCTGAACAGGATCACCTTGGCCAGGCCGGCCTCACGGCCCAGCTTCAGGGAAAAACTGGCGGCCATGAAAACCATCGCCGCGAACAAAGCCGGCAAGGCATAGAGGGTATAGAGATAAAGCTGATACCGGCTGGCGGAAAAGCCGGCGGACTGGGCGGCGCGGATATAGTTGGGCAGGTCCCAGAAGGACAGTGCATCCGGCGCGGTGGAGCTTTCCACAATCTGTTCCGGCGTGAGCGTCGTGGCCAGGCGATATTGTTTGTGATGAACCGGGACGCCGCGCAGGTCCGATACCCAGGCGTCGTTGATCACCCAGAAATTTTCCTTCAGGTCGGCCGACTTGGCATCGATCCGGCCGGTAAAGCGATCGTTGGCGCCATAGAGCAGCACCATCACCTCTTCCAGATGCTCGCCTTGCTGGGCGACGCGCAAGGCATGGATCACCGATTGCTGGTTGGCATCGCCCTGGCGCAGCCACAATCCGTTCATGGATACGGACAGGCGGCTTTCCTCGCCTTTGACATAGCGCGCTTCCAGCCCGGCAAATTGCGAGAACATCCGCGCCGAGATCGGGGTGAAGACCGTCACGGTGAAGACGCCGATGAACACCGCCACCGTCAGCGGCGGCAGCAGAAAGTCCCAGGCCGACACGCCGGCGGCGCGGGTCGCCACCAGCTCGCGCGAGCGCGACAGGCGGACGAAGGTAAAAACGCCGCCCAGCAAAATGGCGAAGGGCAGCATCTTCTGGCCCAGATTGGGCAGTTGCAGCACCGCCATGCCGATGGCGGTGGAGGTGGGGACGTTGTGGCTGGCGGTACGGTTGAGCAGGTCGACGATGTCGATGGAAAAGGCCAGCATCAGGAAGATGGAATAGATGAGCACCACGCCGAGCAGAAATTGCACCGCCAGATAGCGGTAAAGAGTCCAGGACCAGCTCATGCGCCCGTCCTTGC
>CBHTTW010000153.1:0-6394 GCA_966096025.1 uncultured Alphaproteobacteria bacterium
AGCGGCGCACCAGGGCGGCCGTGAGCAGCTTTTCCTGTGGAGTCCGGGCCTGGGCCTGGGCGCGCTTTGCGATCTCAAGAGCCGATTTGAAGTCAGCCTCTTTGGCGTCATAGTTCTGCACCGCGCCACGCGACAAAGCCTGGCCCCACAGGCACATGGTACAGCCGGGATCGGCCGCGACCGCCTGGTCGAAGGCCAGCTTGGCATCGTCGTGATAAAAGGCGTGGAACATCTTCCAGCCATAGTTGAACCAGAGCTGGGCTTTGGGATTGGCGGTCGAAATGGCAAAGCCGCCATCGCCCATGCCGGGCTGAATGACGATGCTGCGGTTTTTGTCCTGGGGCTCGGCGCGCGCTTCCACCCGGCAAATGGCGGCGAAAGCGGCCAGCGACTTGTTGGCGAAGGATAGATCGGTCGCGGATTGGTTGGCCGCCTGGCTTGGCAGCGCCACAAGCCAAGCCAGCGTGGCACCGCCGACTGCACCAAAACGATCACGCCTCATCCCCTGCCCCGTACCTGGCTCTTACGAGCGCACCACCCGGCCGTTCTCGATCACAATGATGCGGGCATGCGGATTGGCCGCCAGGGCCCAGACCAGCGCCACAATCCAGCCGATTACCGTCCAGCCGAAAAAGAAATTGAGCATGGCCACACCCAGCGCCGAAGGCGTCTGGCGCACCAGGGCGACCAAGGTCGGCAGCCAGTAAAGGGCGACCAGGAACAGGATGAACGACATCACGGCGCGAACCTCCAGGACCGAACCGCTAATATAGTGGGGATTCCCGGGACTGCCAGGGCGCTTCTTTCCGACCTGCACAAGCTGTCATCCCCGGCCGAACATCGCATCAGCGATGTGAGGGGAAGGGGACCCAGATAGGAAATACCGTCACGGTGGTTGGCGCCTGGGTCCCCTTCCCTCGCGGCTGGTCGCCGCTCGCCGGGGATGACAGGTAAGTCAAGCCGCCTGGGACAGCTTGACGGCTTCGGGCGCCAGCGCTTCCGGCGTGCGGTTGGAGCGGGCGGAAATCCGCGCCGTCACCATGGTCGCCAGATACGGCAGGCTCTGCACCCCCAGCATCACCATCCACATGGAGACGGCCGGATCCTGGAACCCTCGCGCGAAACCCATCGAGATCATGGCCATCAGCAGCAAGGTGAGCAGCACCGCTTCCTGCCACACCACCCGCAGCACCTGGCTGAAGCTGGCGGGATCGGCGCATTTTGGTGTGCGCAGGAACGGCTTGCCCGAGGTGAGCAAACCCGTCCACACCGCCTTGCCCACCGTGTGGGTCAAGGACAGGCCCGCAACCGAAGCCACGAAGGCGCCTTTGACACCCGAACCAACCTTTGGCGGATAGAGCAACAGGGTCTTGAGCATCTTGGTGGCGAACAAGGCCATGGCGGCGGCCGACAAGGCCGGCATCGGCACATCGATCATGCTGGGCAGCACCCACATCATGATCGTCCAGGCGATGGCCATCAAGGTCACCACCATGCCCAGGCCGTCCGAGATCCAGGGCAACCATCCGGAGAGGAACTGGTAACGCTGCGGCCAGGACAGCGCCGAGGCGCCCGCAAAAATCGCCCCGGCATGGCGCTTGAGCATCTGCATGGCGCCATAGACCCAGCGATAGCGCTGGGTCATGAAGGCTTCCAGCGTGTCGGGCATCAGGCCGGAGCCCATGCTTTGCGGCACATAGGCCGCTTCATAGCCGGCCTCGAACAGTTTGAGGCCCAGTTCGGTATCCTCGGTGATGCACCATTCGCTCCAGCCATCGACCTCGTCCAAGGCGTCCTTGGCGACGATGGTCATGGTGCCGTGCTGGATGATGGCATTGTGTTCGTTGCGCTCGACCATGCCGATGTGGAAGAAGCCGCGATATTCCTCATAGGCCATGGACTTGAAGCGGCTTTGATCGGCGTCGCGGTAATCCTGCGGACCCTGCACCAGGGCAATGCCGGGCGAGGCGAAATAGGGAATGACACGGCGCAGCCAGAATGGCTGGACCTGATAGTCGCTGTCGATCACCGCGACATAGCGGGCATCGGGATCGGTCAGCGCCAGGGCGCGGTTGAGCGCCCCGCCCTTGAAGCCCTTGAGACCGTCAAAATGGAAAAAGCGGAAGCGCGGGCCCAATGTTCTGCAATGCGCTTCCACCGGCCGCCAGGTTTCGGGATCGGGTGTGTTGTTGTCCAGGATGATGACTTCGAAATTGTCGTAATCCAGCCGTGCCAGCGCGTTCAAGGTCTCGATCACCATCTGCGGCGGTTCGTTATAGGTCGGGACGTGGATGGAGACGCGCGGGCTCTTTTCAGGAATGCCGACCCGTACCACCCTTCGTTCGACCCGCCACAGGCTGGCGGCCAGTTCGATGCCTTCGGTCAGGATCACCGCGCAAGCCAGGATCACCAGCGGCGACATGGCGACCAGGGCGGCGATATTGGTGGGATCGACATATTCCAGCGCGGTGGCGTCGATCAAGGCAAGCAGCCCGGTGGAGATCAGCACGATCATGCCGCCCATCACCAGATAGCCGGTCTGGCGCACCTTGGGCATGCGGCCCAGCACCAACAGGCCCAACAGCAGGCTCAGCACCGCCGCCATCAGCGCATAGGTGCGCCATTCCGGAAAGGTCCGGATCAGGCCGGTGAAGGGAAATTTGGGATTGCCGGTGGCGTCGAACAGGCCCCAGTAACGCCCCGCCACGCCTTCATTGGCGTCCTTCCAGGGCTCGTCATAGGCCTCCAGCAGATAATAGTCCCAGCCCTTTTCCATGGCATGCTGGACAAAGGCGCGGATGAACCAGGCTTCGTTGGCGGTGGAGGCTTGGGCGCGGCCGCGGGTGCGCCCTTCCGAGGGCCAGCCCGCTTCGCCCACCACAATCTGCTTGTCGGGAAACTCCGCCTGGACGTGGTTGTAGAATTTCTCGGTGGATTGCAGGCTGCCGCGAATGTCCACATTTTCCCAATAAGGAAGAAGATGGACGAAGATCACATCGACATATTTGCCGACCTCCGGGGTCAGCATCCAGGTCGACCAGGGTTCGGCGGTGGTGACCTTGATGCGGGCGGGCAAGGCGGCGCGCACCCGCTGGATATAGGCATTGAGCTGGTCGGGCGAGACATAACCGAACAGCTGGGTCTCGTTGCCCACGATGACCCGGTCGATGGTGCGCCGGTTGGCAAGCGCGGTGCGAATGGCCAGCGCGATCTGCTGCTCATTCTTCTCCATGTCCGGGCTGATCCAGATGCCCAAGGACACCGTCATGCCATAGCGGCGGGCGATCTCCGGCACCTTGTCCATCCCGCCATCCACCGTATAGGTGCGGATGCGGCTGGTGAGATGCGAAAGCTGCTCCAGGTCGCGGGCGATATGCGCCGGCGTGATGTGCTTCTGGTCGTTGATGTTGAACTGGCGGCTGGGGCTGTAGGCGATGCCGCGCACCTGCCCGTCCCATTCCGGCGCCGAAACGGTATAGTCGCGGCTGGTCCAGAACAACGCGCTGGCGCTGACCACCATGACCAGCGCGATCAGGATGCGGAGCTTGCCGCCCCCCAGATGCCGCGCCGTCCACAGCCGGGTGATGAAAGCGCGCAGCACGGTGTTTACTGTTCTTCCCGCTCGCTGGGATCGGGAATGTAACCCTTCTCACCGCGCCGGGGCGCGGGCGTGGTTTCCACCAGCTTGAGGTCGAAAATCAGAACCTGGTTGGGCGGAATGGCGCCATTGCCGGCGCCGCGCACGCCGTAACCGAGATTCGGCGGGATGGTCAGAAGCCAGCGATCGCCCTCGCGCATGATTTGCAGGGCCTCGATCCAGCCGGGGATCACGGTGCTGAGGTTCAAGGAGGCCGGCAATCCCGGCGAGGTTCCGTCGAAGATCACCTTGTTGATCAAGGTGCCGGTATAATAGACCTTCACCGTATCGGTACGTTGCGGCCGCTTGCCGTAACCGTTCTGAATGATGCGGAACTGCAACCCGCTGGGACGGACGATCACACCCTTCTTCAGCTTATTGTCTTCCAGATATTTGAGATTGGCTTCGATGCTGAGCGCATCGTCCACCGGCTTCGCTTGGGCGGGTGCGCTGGCGGGGGCGGCCTGCGCCAGGGCGCGCGAAACCGTTCCGCCCGTCAGGACGGCCAGGGCGAGCACAAAAATTGCCACGCTACGCTTCATGTCACACTCCGAACGCTACGCCCACCTGCCGGGCCGGGGGAGCCCGAACCGGCTGTCCCATTGTAGCAAGCCGGGCAGCCGCATCCCAAGCCCCTGTTGGAGCCGGAAACAGGCGGAAATCACCAGAATTTGATCGCCAGATGAACCAGGACGGCCAGGCCGCAGGCCATGACCAGGGCGCCGCAGGCCCGGTTGATGATCCGCATGGCCTTTTCGTCGATTCGGGTGTGGAACAGGCCGATAAAGGTGGTCAGGGCCAGCCACCAGCCGGTGGAACCCGCCACCACCCCGGCGACCACAAAACCGGCATCGTGATAGGTGCCCGCGCCGCCCGCCAACCCGCCCAGGCCGGCGAACATGACGCCGAAGGACAACAGGGTCACCGGATTGGTCACGGTCAGGGCGAATGTCGAAACCATGGCCCGCACCAGATTGGTGCTTTCGCCGTCATTGCCATTGTCCAGGCAGCGCGGCACCGGAGGCGAGATGAAAGTCCGGTAACCCATCCAAACCATCAGGGCGCCGCCGGCCAGCTCGATGATGGTGGCATAGCCCTCGATCATCTGGGCGATCCAGGTCAGGCCGAAGCCCATGATGGCGGCAAACAGTCCGTCGCCCAGCGCCGCACCCAGGCCGGAGACAAAGCCGTTGAGCGGACCGAAAGCGAAGCTGCGGCGGATGCAGATCAGGTTGACCGGGCCGATGGGGACCGCCGCGATCAGGCCCATCACCACGCCCGAGGCAATCAAATAGAAATAGATCATGCCTGTTCCAGCGTTTCCACGAAACGCACGGCTTGGCCCTGAGCAGGCCCGGTGGCGGCGAAATCGCGCATCACGATATTGCCGCGAATGATGGTTGCGACCGGCCAGCCCTTGGTTGTCATGCCGTCGAACGGTGTCCAGCCGCAGGTGGACGCAATCCACTTGTTCTCGATTTTGCGGGACAGGCCGAGATCGACGATGGTGAAATCGCCGTCATAACCGCGGGCGATGCGCCCCTTTCCGGCAATGCCGAAGATGCGCTGCGCGCCGGCGCTGGTCAGGTCAATGAAACGCTCGAGGGTGAGATTGCCCTTGTTGACATGATCCAGAAGGATGGTGGCCAGGGTCTGAACCCCGGGCATGCCCGAAGGCGTGTCGGGATAGGTCTTGTCCTTTTCCTCGCGCGTATGCGGCGCATGATCGGAACCGATCACATCGATCACCCCTTCGCGCACCGCCGCCCACAGGGCCTGGCGATGGCTTTCGTCGCGGATCGGCGGGTTCATCTGGGCATAGGTGCCGATCCGCTCGTAGCATTCGGGCGCCGACAAAGTGAGATGCTGCGGCGTGGTCTCGGCGGTGGAAATGTCCTTGGCGGCGGCCAGCAGCGGAATCTCGTCGCCGGTGGTGATGTGCAGCACATGCAAACGCCGCCCTGCTTCGCGCGCCAGGCGCAGCACCCGCTCGGTGCACATGCGCGCGGCTTCGGCGTCGCGCCACACCGGATGGGTCTGCGGCTTGCCGCGTTCGGCAAGATGTTTGCGGGCGATCATGCGGTCTTCGTCTTCGGAATGGACCGCGACCCGGCGCTTGCCCGCTTTCAAGGCGGCGAGAATGTCCGCCTCCTTGTTGAGCAGCAAAGTTCCGGTGGAGGAACCCAGGAAGGCTTTGATGCCGCAGACACCTGGCATTTTTTCCAGTTCGCCCAGGGCGCCGATATTGGCGGGGGTGGCGCCGACATAGAAGGCGTGGTCGCAATGCATGCGGCCCTTGGCGCGCGCCAGCTTGTCCTCGATCGCGGCCCGGCTGGTGGTGGGAGGCGCGGTGTTGGGCATCTCGAACACGGCGGTGACGCCGCCCAGGATGGCCGCCAGGCTGCCGCTGGCCAGGTCTTCCTTGTGGGTGTTGCCCGGCTCGCGAAAATGCACCTGGGTATCCATCACCCCGGGCAGCACATGCAGGCCCTTGGCCTCAAACACGGTGGCGGCCTTGGCATCCGGGAAGGAACCAATGGCGGCAATGCGGCCCGCGATAACCCCGACATCGGCGGGGGCAATGCCATTGGGGGTGGCGACAATCCCGCCCCGGATCAACAGATCAAAACTTTCCTTCATGGGGCAAGGCAGTTAGCCCAGCCTCCCGGTCTTGGCAACCGCGGCGGAGCCCCCTAATTGAGGGGGATGGAACCCGCTTTTCTGGATGACCGCGCCGTTCTGGCCATTTCCGGGCCG
>CBHTTW010000154.1:0-6383 GCA_966096025.1 uncultured Alphaproteobacteria bacterium
AAAAACCGAGAGGCGGCCGGCAGCTTTCGCGCCGTAACCGCCTCTCACTGCCCCCTTTAAAAGGACCATTGGACCGGACCCCCATCCGGAACCAACCACTTGCGGGGTTCCCCCGAACCGTCCAACCGCAAGCCCGCTAACTGTGCCGGAGCCACGCTCCCGCGCAATGGTTTTGCATGTGTTTACTGTGACTTGGCGCTGCTTTGGCGCGTCCTGTGGATTTTCCGCAACATTTGTTGGGAACGGGTCGCGTCAAGGTGCGCGGAAATGCTTGGAAAGCTTCAGGCCCTGGCGCTGATAGTTAGAACCCAAGCTTTCGCCGTAACCTTCCGGGGGCGGATCGGTTAACCGCTCGAAGACCAAGCGGCCGATGATTTGGCCATGCTCCAGGATGAAGGGAACTTCCCGTGAGCGGACTTCCAGCACCCCGCGTGCCGAGGGCGGTTTGCCGGGTTCATAGCCAAAGCCGGGATCGAAGAAGCCCGCATAATGAACGCGGAACTCGCCCACCAGCGGATTGAACGGCACCATTTCCGCGGCATGATCGGGGGGGATCGCCACCCGCTCCCGGGAGACCAGGATGTAGAATTCATCGGGGTCCAGCACCATGTCGCCCCGGACATTGGCCTCGATCGGTTCCCAGAAATCGGCCGGATCCAGCGCGCCGACCTTGTCGACATCGATCAGGCCGGTGTGCCGCTTGGCGCGAAAGCCGATGCGCTTGCCGATGTCGGCGCTGCCTTTGAGATCGATGGAAAGCGCCAGACCGTCATCGATATTGGGATCGCCCCCAAAACCATCAAAAGAGACCAGCGGCACCTGTTCATGCAGGCGGCGCAGGGCGGTGTCGCTGAATTGCGGCGAGCCATGGCGGATGCGCAGCTGATTGAGCCGCGAACCCTGGCGCACCAGCACCGGAAAAGTCTGCGGACAGATTTCCGCGTAGAGCGGGCCGCGATAGCCCGGCTCGACGCGGTCGAAGGACGGGGCATAGTCGGTGATCAGCCGGGTGAAGACATCGATGCGGCCGGTAGAGCTTTTGGGATTGGCGCCGCCGGAAATGCGCGGCGAAAATTCCGCACGCTCCAGCAGCGGCACGATATAGACACAGCCCGCTTCCAGCACCGCGCCTTCGCGCAAATCCACTTCATGCATGAAGACGGTGCGCAGCTTGTCTTCCACCGTGGCGGCGGGGCCGGGCAGGAAACTGGCCCGCACCCGGTACGCCACCGGGCCCAGCCGGAGGTCGATGCTGGCGGGCTGGATCTGGCCTTTGGCGAAGGGCTCCGAAGCGGTGATCTCGCGTCTCTGATCCAGCAGGCGCTTCAGCACATGGCTGGGCAGGATGCCGGTGGAGAATCGGCCATAACTCTCATCGCTGGGGGCGGGGTGCAGGGTTTCCAGGGTCGCGGCCATCAGCCGGTTATAAGGGGGGGAGGCGCGCAGGTCACCGCTTCCGGCCCCAGGAACTCCCGGATATCCCCAATCGCCTCGGCCAGACCGCAGCGCTTGACCGGGGATTTTTCCGGAAAAGCGCTCAAGAGCCGGGTCGGGGTCGCGCCCTCCAGGATCACAAAACAGCCCCGGTCTTCCGGTCCCCGGATCAGGCGTCCGAAAGCCTGCTTCAGGCGGAAGCGGGTGATCAGATCGTCATAGCCCTTGCCGAACTTGGCGCGCCGCGCCTTGTGCAGGATGGTGGGCTTTGGCCAGGGCACCTTGTCGAACACCACCAGCCTGAGGCTGCGCCCCGGCACATCGACGCCATCGCGCAAGGCATCGGTGCCCAGCAGGCAGGCATTTTCCTCGGCGCGGAACAGGTCCACCAGCGCGCCGGTATCCAGCTGATCGACATGCTGGGCGTAAAGGGTGAGGCCGGCCTGGGCCAAGGGCGCGGAAATGCGCGCGCCCACTTCGCGCAAGGCCCGCACCGCGGTGAACAGGCCCAGCGCGCCGCCGCCCGCCGCCAGGAACAATTCGCGATAGGCGGCGGCCATGGCATCGGCATCGCGGCGTCCCACATCCTTGACAATGAAAATGCGTGACTGGTCCTCATAGCGAAACGGCGAGTCGAAATTGGCGCGCCGCGCCGGCTGCGGCAGATGGCCCGCGCCGGTGCGGATTTCGGCGCTGGACCAGTGATCGTCATGGTCTGCGCCGGTATCGCGCAAGGTCGCCGAGGTGATCAGCGCGCCATGCGCCACCTCCAGCACCGCCGCCGACAGCGGCTTGGTGGGATCGATCCAATGCCGCCTGAGGCCGACATCCGTGTCGCGGCCGTCTTCACGCTGAAGTTCGAACCAGTCGACGAACTCTTCCGCGATCTCGCCCTGCGCCAAAGTGTCCAGCATCAGAATCCAGGCCGGCAGGATCGCCTTGGCGCGGCGGTCCAGGCCGCGCGCCGACGCCGCCAGCCGCGCCTTGGTATAAGGCTCCAGGCTTGCGGTCTTGTCGTCCATCTTCTTGCGCAGCAGCCGGGACAGGTTTGCCAGCGGGTCGGCGATGCGCTTGAGGCCCACCGCCAGGCCGCGTATCGCGCTCAGCAGCTCGTCGCCCATGGGATGGGGTTCGGCTTCCAGGGAATAGAAAGCATCGGCATCCGCGCTGCGCGCCCGGACATGTTGATAGGCGGCGGCCAGGAAAATCTCGCCGGGGCCACGCGGCCCGGTGCCAAGCCGCGACGTCCAGCCTTCGCCCGCCAAGGCGCTGGCGGCCTGGACCGCATCTTCCAGGGCGCGCTGCGCGGTTTCATCGTCGGCGATCAAATCCTTCAGCCGCTCTTCCAGCCCGCGCATGCGGGTTCGGCCTCGTCCCTCGGGGCCGCGAATCCAGCGCCTGAGCTCGGCCATTTCGCGCCCCGACAGAGCGGCGGAAAAACCGCTATCTGCGGCGTCGAACAGATGATGGCCCTCGTCAAACACGTAACGCAGCCGCCGCTCATTCGGTGTGTCGGTGGTTTCGTCCTCGCCCAGCCAGTCCTGCGAGGCCTGCGCGATCACCAAGGCGTGATTGGCAACCACGATATTGGCATGGCGGGCCCGGCGGATGGCGCGCTCGATGAAGCAAATCCGGTAATGCGGGCAGGCGGCATAGATACATTCGCCGCGCCGGTCGGTGACGGTGGAAAGCGGCATGGCGGCGGCCAGGAAAGCGGGAAAGCCGATGCCCGACAGATCGCCGTCGGTATGCGAGGAAATCCAGCGCGCGATCAGTGCCAGCGCCACGCTGCGCTGTCCTGGCGCCAATGCGGTGCGCTTGGCCGCTTCTTCGAAGTTGAGCAAACACAGGTAGTTCTCCCGGCCCTTGCGCACCACCGCCTTTTCGGCGCGTTCCACCGGATCGGGCCACAGATGGGCGATCTCCTGCACGATCTGGCGCTGCAGATTGCGGGTGTAAGTCGAAATCCAAAGCCCGGGGCCGTTCTTTTCGGCCCAGAGCGAGGCGGGCGCCAGATAGCCCAAAGTCTTGCCGGTGCCGGTTCCCGCTTCCACCAGCGCCACACGCGGGCTGCCGGCCTGCTCGCGCGGCCCGAAGGCATAGGTCGCCGCATCGCTGTACGCGGCCTGTTGCGGGCGCATGACCCCCACCATGCTGGCCAGCCGCGCGCGGGCTTCCTGCGGCTCCACGGCTTGCGAACCGGGATCGCCCACCGGCGCCTGGTCTTCCCATTGCGGCAAGCCGCGCCAGGCTTCCAGCCCGGCGATGGGCGAACCATGGGGAACTTCGCCCACATGGGCTTTTAACAGCGGCGCCCAGCGCCAGCCGGCGCGGTCCAAGGTGCCGACCAGCGGCGCCAGGGCGGCGCGCACGTCATCGGGCCAGCGCCCCACTTCCTCCAGCAGGCGGGCGGCGATGGTGTGCAAGGCGGCGGCGCATTGTTCCGGCGTGTGCGGGTGTCCCACGCCCAAAGCGCGCGCCAGTCCCAAGGCGCTGGGCGCAAAGGGCAGGCCGGGCCGCACAAAGGCAAACAGCTCAAGCACATCAAACAACATGGGCGTGGCGCGGCTGCCCAGCCGCCCCGCGGCGAAGGCGGCATGCGCCACCAGCACATCGCCGCTTTCGAACAAGGCGCGGGCATCGCGCAGTTCGACCCGCTCGACCGCGCCATCGGCGCGCGCGATCGCTGCGCCGGGCGGGGCGGGAACAAGCGCGATTAGGCTGGATAGCGATTCCATGGGCGCGGGATCATGCTGCGCATGATCGCTATTTCCAAGTAACCCCCATCCGTCGCAGCTCAGGTTTGCGAAGTTGCAAACACCTCGCTGCGACACCTTCCCCCTTCCCGGCGCTTTGCGCCGAAGGGGGAAGGGATCTTTCGGAAGCGGACGGTCGCTCGGCGCAATGCCTCGCTCGAGCTATGCCACATCCGGATAAAGGTGCACGAGCGCCCGCCGCGCCCGCAGATGCTCGCCCACAATCATCTGGGCGGCATTGCGCAATTCATGGCGGTCTTCGCCCTCGCGGGTTTTGCGCGCAAAATCGCGGGCGGCCTGGGTGAAAGCCGACAGGCCCAATCCGCCCGCCGCGCCGATAATATCCTGCGCCAGCCGCGCGGCTTCGTCCCATTTTTCGTCGGCGCAGGCTTGGCTCAGGCCGTTGGTCAGTTGCTCGGCCGTCACGATGTAGCATTGCAGGATTTCCACCAGCGCTTTGGTGCCCACCGATTTTTCCAGGCTGCCGAAGGCAAGCGGATCGATCGCGCCGATGGATTCGGTTTCGCTTGGGTCCGGCGCCTGGCAAACCTGTTCCAGCAGGCGGTACAATTGTCCCGGCGCCAGCGGCCAGCGCAGCAGGTTTTTCGTGCTGGCGGGCGCGCGTCCGCCGCGCAGCAAAAGGGCGATCAGGGGCGTGGCGGCGCCGGGCGCGGCCGCCAGCATGTCGATATCGCCGGCTCCCGCGATGATGGCGTCGAAACGTTCGTGGTTCGCCAATTCCTGCGCCTCGGCCAAAGTCTGCGCCTGCACCACGCGATTGCCGAAAGGCTCCAGCAGCCGCGCCGTGGCGTCGGCGACGGGAGTGGCCGGCAGATACAGCAGCAGCGAACGGCCCGACGGCGGAACCGCCGGCGCTTCATTTTCTTCGGTCTGGTGAACCTCGCCATGCGCCAGGCCCGATACCGGCAGGGTGAAGAAGAATTGCGCGCCTTCACCGGGCTTGCTTTCAAAGCCGATGCTGCCGCCGGCCTGCTCGATCACCCGCTTGGCCACCGCCAGGCCCAGGCCGGCGCCTTGCTGCTTGCGGGCGTAGGAGGTGTCGCCCAGCGAGAAAGGCTGGAACAATTGCGCGGCGGTTTGCGGCGCCACGCCCTGGCCGGTATCGGAAACGCAGAAGCGCACGGCATGTCCGTCCTGGCTGAGATCCAGGCGGATATCCACCAGGCCCTGTTCGGTGAATTTGAGCCCATTGTCCACCAGCTTGAGCAACACCTGGCGCACCTTGCGCGGGTCCGCCGCCACACGCGGCAGGCCGGGCGCGAAGCTCAAGGTGAGATGCAGCTGCTTTTGCCAGGCGCGCGGCTGCAGCAGCCGCGCCACCACGCGCGCCGCCTGGACCGGATCGCAATCCTCGTCATCCAGCCGGTCGTCGCGAGCCCCATCACGCGCCCCATCGCGGGTCAGGGCGATGACATCGTCGATCAGGGTTTGCAGGCCGCGGCCGGCCTGCAGCATCACCTTGATATGATCCTTTTGCTGCCTCGGCAGTTCGGCGCGCTCCAGCAGCTGCGCCATGCCCAACAGCGCGTTCAGCGGCGTGCGCAATTCATGGGACATGTTGGCGATGAAGACCGACTTGGCCTTGGCGCTTTCCTCGGCCGCCTCGCGGGCGATCACCGCTTCTTCCTTCTCGCATCGGAGGCGGACGACCAGTTCGCCATTCTCGTTGCGCAGGCGGATGCTTTCGTCCAGCAGCCGCGCCATGCCTTGGCAATAGCTGACCAGGACCACGGCGAAGAGCACGATCAGGACGGCGCTGCATCCGGCATAGAGGCCGCCCTGCAAGGCCAGTTGCGCAACCAGCGGTCCCAAGGCGAAAACGGTGTGGGCGATATAGGCGGGACGATGCGCCGAGCGGGCGATGAATTCCGTCGCCGTCATGCCCAGAAAGGCCATGGCAAGATAGGCCTGGGCGGGGAAGGAATCCGGCACAAACCAGAACAGCGACGCCACGCCCCAGGTGGCGCCGGAAATCGCCGAGACGAAGGTGTAGCGCCTGGCCCAGAAATGCGGATCGCTTCCGGCGGCGCGCCGCTTATAGGCGGTGGTGAGCTGTTCGGCGGCGATCACCACCACCAGCTGCAACAGCAGCGGCATCAGCGGCAGGATGCTGGGCACCTGGCGCGCGATCAGGGTGGCGGGAACGCAGAGAACCGCGAAGGGAAGGGAGAG
>CBHTTW010000155.1:0-6327 GCA_966096025.1 uncultured Alphaproteobacteria bacterium
GGTCCAGGGTCAGGCGGGTGACCTCGATGCGGCGCGACAGCAGCGGCAGCAATTTCGCGCCCACCGCCATGGTGCCGACCTGGGCGAAAAGCCTGGCCTCGCCGCCCGGCACATTGGCAATGCTGACATTGCCGGCCGAAAGCCCGATCTCGGGATAGAGCGAGGCATGCAACGAACCCGCAATATGGACATCCCGCCCCAGCCCGCGCGACACCACCCGTTCCAGGGGGCCGCGGAACGAGTCCAGCGGCATCAGCAGCAGGGTGATGGCGGCCAGCACCAGGACCAGGACCGGCACCAGGGCAATGATCAGGATCTTACGCACAGCGTTCCTCCCGGCCGGAAAATTTGTGACCAGCCAAAACCGGCGGAAACGATAGACCCGGAGCCTCCTGGCGTACAATCCGGGGCGCGAAACCATTTGGGGGCGGCGGCCGACTCTGAATAAATCGCCCCGATAACGCAGCCGGACCATGAACAAGGAACTGTCCACCTATCTCGACCTGCTGCGCATCGGCGCGGCGGCGACCGTTTTTCTGGGGCATCTGTCCTGGATGGCGGTTTCCGGGGGCTTCCTGTGGCAGGCCCAGCCCTATGGGCACAGCGCCGTCATGGTGTTCTTTGTCCTGTCGGGCTTTGTCATTTCCTATGCCGCGGACGTCAAGGAGCGCAGCCTTTTCGATTTTTCCGTCGCGCGGCTGGCGCGGCTCTATTCGGTGGTGGTGCCGGCGATTCTTTTGACCCTGTTCTGCGACACGATCGGCATTCATCACAATCCCGCTGGCTATGACCTGGAGCGCGAGACCGGGATCTGGTGGCGCATTCCGGCGGGCCTGCTGTTTCTGACCCAGAGCTGGAACCACACGTCCCTGCTCTCCAATGAACCCTTCTGGTCCCTGCCCTACGAGTTCTGGTATTATGTGATCTTAGCGTCGCTCACCTTCCTGAAAGGCACCCGGCGCCTCATCGCTCTGGCCGCCAGTTGTGCCATTGCCGGTCCGGCGATCCTGCTGATGGGCCCGATCTGGGCGGCGGGCGCACTGGCCTACCGCCTGATCAAGCATGTAGCGCTTCAAAAAAATGCGGCGCGGCTGCTATGGGCGCTGACCGCCACCGGATCCGTCCTGGTATTCCTGCTGAACGTCAAGCCGCACACCTCGGTGTCCCCCTTCCTGCCGCCGTCCTTTTCGGTGCTGGACTTTGTTCTCGGCGGGCTGCTCGCCGCCAATATTTTCGCGGCGTCCTTCCTATCCCCCGGTCTTGCGAGAATTCATGCGCCGGTTGCGAGACTGGCCGGGATGACATTCGCGCTTTATCTCTTTCACCTGCCGCTGCTCTATCTGCTCGCGGAGTATCTTCCCAAACACTGGCCCGTGCCGCTGCGCGGAGCGGTCGAGGCGGCGCTGGTGCTGGCCATTGTCTATCTTCTGTCCTTTGTCACCGAAGGCCAGAAACGGCGCTGGCGAAGCGCCATCAGGCGGCTGCTGGGCGGGGCCCCGGAAGCCGGGAAACAGGCGGCCTGACAAGGCCGCCGAGCCGGCTAGGCCTTTTCCAAATCGTCGATTGCGATTTCGGCGCTGGCGATGGCCAGAACCCGCGCCATATAGCGTTGCGCGGTCGGCGACGGATGATTGCGCACGATGGCGGGATCGGCGCCGATGGGGTGATGGTACGCGGCCCAACTTTTGTCTTCCAGGCGGACCGCATGGATCACATAGCCCTTATAGACGGTTTGCGTCGCCTCGACCGGCTGCGGACTGATCGGCACAAAAGCCGGCCTGGCGGGTTTGGCGGGGGTAAAGGCACGGTCGTTGGGTGCCGCATCGAAATAGGACGGGCGCGGGGCCGCAACAGGCGCCGGCCGCTTCTGGCCGTAGTTCCTGGTGGAGGGTATGGTCTGGAACGTCAGCGAAGACTTGCGCGCGTCGCTGCCAAACAGCTTGGCCCGCAGACCCGCCAAGGAAAAACGCTCCCCGGCGCGCAGCTTTGCCTTCTCCTCAATCTGGAACGTTAACTTGCTCACGACACTCCTCGGCGCATAACCAGGGGAACAGGAGCAAGGTTCAGGCCGCGAATTGGGGTGAGAATTCGCAGTTAATGTTTTAAAACGGGACTGTCGGCGGGGGTGGGTGTGAAAAAAGCGATCAGATCGTGGCTGGATCTTATTCTGAAGCGGCAGGGTCTGGAGATCGTGCCGCGCGAAATGCTTTACGATTGGCAATTGCAGCCGCGGGACGATTCACCGCGCTACAGCCCATCGCCCCTGCCCGCGGGCGCGGCGGAGTATCTGAGGCCGGACAATCCCAAGCTGGTGGCGCTTCGGGAACGCTACATAAAGGCCGATGCGGCGGTGACGTCGGCGGCGGTCTGGAATGACGGTTATGTGCGCGGCGAGGATGTCGCCTATTTTCGCGGCGACAATGGCTGGGTCTGGCAGGTGCGGGGGCGCAACACCAATATCTTGTCCTATGCCCTCACCTTCTATTATCTCAAATCGCTCGATCATCTGGGCCTGTTTAGCAAGCTGAGCGAGGACACCCATTTCGGGAATTTCACCTTCGACATCGGCAAGCGGCTGATCTCGCGCGACCTGCTGGATTCCATATCCGAAATCCTGTTCCTGGACCGCCATCTGGGCATCGCTTCACGGCCGGGGCTGAAGGTGCTGGACATCGGTGCGGGCTATGGCCGACTGGCGCATCGCATGACGATGGCGCTGCCCAATGTGCAGAATTACTTTTGTACCGACGCGGTCGCGGTTTCGACGTTTGTCAGCGACTATTATCTGCGCTTCCGCGGCGTGGACCGGGCGCAGGTCATTCCCCTGGATGAGATCGACCGAAAGCTCACCGCGGAGCCGGTCGACCTGGCCGTCAATATCCATAGTTTTTCGGAGTGCCGGCTGGAGGCCATCGAATGGTGGGCGCGATTGCTCGCCAAGCATCGCGTCAAGCAGCTGATGGTGGTGCCCAATGATGTGACGGAGACGCCGGGGCAGCTATTGACGAACAAGGACGAGGATTATCTGCCGATCCTGCAACGCCATGGCTACCGGCTGTTGCTGAGCGAACCCAAATATGCCGATCCGGTGGTGCAGGCTTATGGCATCAAGCCGCACTGGTATCATTTGCTTGAATTGGAAGGCTGACCGCCAGCGTACTCCTCCCCATCCGCTATATTTCGCTACCATTCTGGACTCCCGCCTCGCAGAGGATCAGGCTCGGCGGGTCGAAGCTTGGGAGGGCTCATCATGCGAACCATCATCAGCCTGCTTCTTGGCACAGCATTGTCAGCTTCTTTGGTGGCATCGGCGATGGCGGCCACCGTCTATGTTCCCGGTCATCGCATCGCCAAGGGCGCCTATGTTGCGCCAGATACCAAGACTGTTCCCGTCGCACCGGCCTATAGAGGTTATCGGGCCTATCCAAATGGCCAACCCTATGTGGCTCCTTATGCCGGCCAAGCCGGCGCCGTGCCATATGGCTACAGGCGCGGATATGCGCCGGGCTACGTGCCCGGTGCCGGCTATGTCCCGGGCGCGGATTATGTGCCAGGTGTACCGGGTTATGCGCCAGGCTATGTGCCGAATGCTCCGGCCCCGGTGCCGGTCGTGCCCGCAGCGCCGTATTACGGACGATAGCCACCGCGCGGAACGCGCAAAAATCCCGTCTATGAATTTGGTGCTTGTGTCCTGACGCTAGGCGCCGCTTGGCATTCCAATCGCCCGCGTTGCGGGCGATTGGAATGGTCGGAACGAGAGGATTTGAACCTCCGACCCCCTGCCCCCCAGCTTGATCCGGCCACCTAACCCGACCTAACAAACGCAAACGCGTTTTTGCCGAAAATCATTTTCGTGTGCGGATTTGCAGAAAGTACTTGCTCACAAAATCTCGCACCTGCTAACGGGCACGAACGGGGTTTTCTGTTACCCATGCATTACCCAGAGCGACCATCTGTCAAATTCAGGCGGGCATCTGTCTCATGAAAACGATCAACCAACTTACCGAACTTTCCGTCGAAAATGTCCGCGCCGGAACTGCGCGCCGCGAACTGCCTGATGGTGGCGGCCTCTACCTGGTGATCCATCCCAGCGGCCTTAAGGGCTGGGCGGTACGCTACCGCCAGCATGGCCGAAGCCGCAAACTAACCATCCCCGGTAGCTTTCCCGCCGTCGGGCTCAAGGTGGCCCGCAAATTGGCCCGTGAAGCCCTGGAACGGGTGGCCGGCGGTCATGATCCAGGGGCCGACAAGCTGGCCGCCCGGCGCAGCATCGCCGCCCCTGAGGCCGGATACCCTGCCTTGGCAGGAATGTTCCTGGATCGCTGGCTGACAAAACAGCGTCAGCGCCCGCGTCCGCGCACGATTGAGCAAAACAGCCATCTGCTGGGCCTGGCGCGGGAAGGCGACAAATGGGTGCCAAAGCCGGGCGGCCTGGCGCTTCGCTGGAAAGGCCGCGCCATCGCCTCCATCACCCGCGCCGAAATCGTGGATGTGCTTGACGAATTGGTCACCGCCGGAACCAACATTAAGGCCAACCGCCAGCGGGCGGTCCTGCACACGTTTTTCGGCTGGTGCTGGCGCCGTGGCCTGCTGGATGCCAATCCCGTCACCGTGGTGGACCGGCCCGCCCCCGAAAGCTCCCGCGACAGGGTGTTGGCCGATACGGAATTGGCCCTGCTATGGCACGCCGCCGGGGACGATCCGGTGTTCGGGCCGCTGTACAAGTTCCTAGCTCTAACTGGCCAGCGCCGGGACGAAGCGCGCGGCGCCACCTGGGACGAATTCGACCTGGAAGGCGGCCTTTGGACGGTGCCGGCATCCCGCGCCAAAAATGGGCGGGAGCATATCGTGCCCCTATCGGCGCAAGCGTTGGCAGTAGTGAATGCCCTCCCCCGCATCTTTCGAAGACCCACCATGGTGTTCACCACCACCGGCTCCACGATGATTTCCGGCATGGCCCGCGCCAAGCACCGGCTGGACCAGCGAATGCTGACCCTCGCACAGGAAGATCAACCCAACCCCAAGATCGCGCCCTTCGTGCTGCATGATTTGCGTCGGACTTGCGCCACCGGCCTACAGCGCCTGGGTATCGCCTTGCCGGTAATCGAAAAAGTTCTAAATCATTCCAGCGGCAGTTTCGCCGGCATCGTGGGCGTCTATCAGCGACACGATTTTGCCGATGAAAAGCGTGTTGCCCTAGACGCCTGGGGCCGCCACATCGACACGGTCATAAAGAGACGTGCGGGAGAAAACATTACGGTCCTTAGGGCTTACGCAGGATGAACCAAACCGAGATGGAATTGATTGCACGGAGCTACCTCAAGGCAGATGCTCTTGCGCTAACCAACAGTACTGACACACGTCTCGAACGAATGCGGAATATGTTTTCGTCATGGACGAATGCATTGCAGGCCATGCCGCCAAAACCAGATAGGCGGCATCTAGAAAATCTAAGAGTTAGAGGCGCGGTTCGTGCCGCAGATGAAGGAGACCCGTATGCGCGCAAAGCGTGCTTCGAAGCGGCCGCCCGGTTTCTTAACGAAGGTTTACCGCTTCCACCTTGCCTCGCCCAATACATTGCGAAATTCTGCACAGACGCCTCCCAATCCACCTCCAATTCCAAAAAAACAGGCGTTTCGTATTTCAAAAACTTGGACCGCGATCTTATAATTGGTGGTGCAATAGCGGTGCTCGTTGAAGAAGCGGGCATTTGCGCAACGCGGGGCCCAGAACATCAACATGCGGACAGCAATCATATTTCTGCCTGTGCATTAATAGCGAAACTTTTGCCGGAATTCGGCTTAAAACTTTCCGAATCAGGAGTTGAGACAGTTTGGAAAACGTATGCAGCTACCATGCTTCCGGAGCCAGAATACGTTAGCTGGAACGACGGCAATCAGCCTCAAATGCTTTCTGTGAGGCCATGGCCCGCCGAGCGAATCCCTCGAAAACGAAAGAAGGCCAAACCAAGCAAGACCAAGAAGTAGCCATTTTCGGGAATTGTACACTTTGGCCGAGCCGCTTGGCCTATCCTATTTAGTTCCTCGTTGTCGCAACGAGGACCCACGAATGCCCACGAACCAAGACCCTTTGATTCCTACGCAACAGGTCAAGAAACGATTCGGCGGGGTAAGCGATATGTGGCTGCACCGCTGTCTGCACGATGGGTCCGGCTTTCCCCGTCCCGTTTATATCGGCCGGATTCGCTTCTGGCGACTGAGCGAACTTGTGGCGTGGGAAGAACAACTTCCTCGTGCCAGTTCTAAACTGCGGGATCCCAATATTTCTATCCGGGCCTCGCATGACTGATGCGCCAGCTAGGACAAA
>CBHTTW010000156.1:0-6303 GCA_966096025.1 uncultured Alphaproteobacteria bacterium
GGTTAGGACTCAGGATTTTCATTCCTGCAAGGGGGGTTCGACTCCCCCAGGGCGCACCATCTCTTCCTCCAGTTCCGGAGCGCGACGCCCGCTGGGAAAACCAATATGATCGTGCGCCCATGCCGCACGCCCCAATTCACCGCCGCAACTTTCTTCAGGCTGGTACCGCCGCCGGCCTCGCCACAGTCTTTGCGCCTCCGGCATTCGCCCGCACCCGCTATGACCCCGCCGCCAAGTTCGACCTGACGGTCAGCGAGCTGGAATATCGCCGCAATGCCCAGGGACGTTCCCTGATGGCGCGCATCTATCAGCCCGCCGGTCCGGGTCCGTTTCCGGTGATACTCGACCTGCATGGCGGTGCCTGGAACGCCAAGGACCGCCATGCCGAGGAACCGTTCGACCGCGCCATCGCCGCGTCCGGCGCACTGGTGGTGGCGGTGGACCTGACCCTGGCGCCGCAAGCGCCGTATCCCGCCTGTGTGCAGGACGCCAGTTATGCCCTGCGCTGGCTCAAGGCCAATGCCGGGAAATGGAACGGCGACGCGACGTGGATCGGCGTGTTTGGCAGTTCCAGCGGCGGCCATGTCGCCGAACTGCTGGCGCTGCGGCCCAATGATCTCCGTTACAATGCCATTCCTTTTTCCGGCACCGCCTCGCCGGATTATGTGCTGGCGCGCTCGCCGATCAGCAACACCTTCGGCCGTTTCGAGAATGCGCGGGCGCGCAAGGTCGAAAGCATGATCAAGAACAACCAGACCTTCTTCGTCCCCTGGGACTCCATCCACGAAGCCAATCCGCAGGAGATTCTGGAGCGCAAGGAAAAGCTGGCGCTCAAGCCGTTCCTGATCCTGCAGGGCGGACTGGACAGCAATATGCTGCCCGAACTTCAGACCAAATTCGTCGAGACTTATCGCGCCGCCGGCGGTTCCTGTGAATACACCATCTTCGAAGGCTGCGAGCATGAATGGGTGGCCAAGCCCGGCCCGGACACCGAGCGCGCCCATGCCATGGCCAAAGCCTTCATCGCCCGGCAAGTGAACGCCTAAGGCACGCGGCTTTCGAATTCGGCAATTTGCCCAGCCCATTGCCGATTCTCCCAGCATTTAACCGTTTCGGTGATTGAATTTCGCAAAATTTCGCTATTCCAGAGCCCCAAAATGCCCAAAACCGGATTGAAGCCTTCGCCGCGTTCGGCTTTCCTTCACCAGGGGAGTTGCGCATGAAACACCGCAAGACAACCGACCGAAACCGCGAAATCTTCCTGGATTTCCGATCCGGCAAAACGCCCTCGCAACTCGCTTCGCTCTATGGACTAAGCCGCGCCAGCATCGTCGCCATCGTCTGTGTCGAAAAGCACCGGCTTGAAGTCAGCGAAGACGCATTTTACCAGCAGATGCGCGCGTCGCTGGGCATTCCGCCCTTCCTGGCCGACGTCGCCGCGGAATAGTCCTAGAGCTTTAAGATCGCCCTGAGCTCGCGCGCGGTCAGGGTGTGATAGGCCGCCGCGCCCTGATCAAAACTCTTGGAGGTTGCAAGTCCGCCCACCACCACCGGATCGAAACCGGCATCGCGCACCAGTTGCTGGGCGACCGCCATAGCCTGCTTGTCGTCGGCGGCCAGCGGCACGCCGATCTTTTCGCCCGCACGATGGGCTTCCGATGCCAGCGCGGCGGCGCTGACCTGGTTGAAGGCGCGCACCAGTTTCACGCCGGGCAGGTAGGTGGGCACCACCATGCCGGTGCCTTTTTCCAGCGCTTCCCTGGCCATGTCGCCGTCGCGGCCCAGATAAGGGTTGCAGGTATCCAGCACGATCTTGCCCTTGAGCTGGGCGGCATTGTCCTTGCCGACCTGGGGCAGGGCGCCGAACGGCACCGAAATCAGCACCACATCGCCAAAGGCGGCGGCTTGCTGCGGCGTTCCCGCGGTCACGCCATGCCCGATCTCGGCCGCCAGTTTCTGCACTTCCTCCAGGCTGCGGGCCGAGATCATCACGCGGTATCCGGCATTGGCCCAATGCCGGGCCAGGGTGCCGCCGATGCGGCCCGCGCCAATTACCCCGATCTTGGGTTTGGCTTGGGCCAGGGCAGGGGAAATGGCCAGCACACTGGCGGCGCTCAGCAAGGTGCGGCGGGTAAGGCTGTGGCGCATGCCCATCTCCAGTCTGGTTTAGGGAACGATGACCAAAGACTAAGGCGGTGCCAAGGCCAAACAGGACCGTCACCCGGGGATATTAGGCTCCACCACCTTTGCCAGTTGCAGCAGGGATTCCTGCCAGCCCAGATAGCAGGCTTCCACCGGAATGGCGGCCGGAATGCCGGACTGTTCGATGCTGAGCTCGGTGCCGCAGAACACCGCTTTGAGATTGACGGTGACATGCATGGTGCCCGGCAGATTGGGATCGTCGAACACATCGGTGTAACGGATCAGCGTGTGCGGAACGAGTTCGAGATATTCGCCGCCGAAAGAATGGCTGTTGCCGCTGGTGAAATTGCGGAAGGACATGCGGAATTTTCCGCCGACCTTGGCGTCGATTTTTTCGACCGTGCAGGTGAAGCCGTAAGGCGGCAGCCATTTGGCCAGGGCATCGGCTTCCAGGAAGGCGCGATAGACTTTCTCGGGCTTGGCGGTCAGTACGCGGTGCAGGCGCACGCTATTGGCCAAGGTGTTTGTCGTTGCGTTGGACATTGCGTTTCTCCTTATCGGTTGCCGGCGCGCGGGCGCCCTTCGTTCTAGGACGCAGGTGTCCCGTCCGATCCGACAGGGGGCCGAAAAAAAATGTTACTGGGCCAGCGCCGGAAGAGGCCAAAAACTTGTCAGGCCCTACCGGTTTCCGCCGGGCGGCGCCGGCGTGTCGCGCACGCAGGCTTCCGCGGCATCCTCGACCGAGGCGTTGGCGGCATTCTGCTGGGTGCGGTCGCGCATGCACTCGGCCAGGGCGCGATTATAGTCGGTGCTGGCGTCGCCATAGCGGTATCTGGAATTGTTGAACCGGTGGATGAAGAAGCCGATGGCCGCGAGGACGATGGCCGCGATGGCAATGGCTGTGCGGTAGCGCATGAAAAAGGAGGGCTCTTCCTCCTCCTCCGGCCTGCCGGCTTTCCATTTTTGTTTGGCCATTTTTCTCCCCGTTGCAATCCATAGTAACGCGGCCGGGAAAATCGGGGTAGGGGCGCAGCTTTTAACGGTTAAAAGAGGTCAGGACGCCAGCGCCTTTTTCACAAAGCCCATCAATTCATCCTCATTGACCGGCTTGCTGAGGATCGCCAAGGCGCCCGATCGGTTGAGAGTCTCGCCCACCACCGGATCGGTCTGTCCACTGACGATGATGGTGGGGATGGTGACGCCCCGCGCCCGCAACAGGATCAGAAGTTCCACACCGGTCATTTCCGGCATGTGGATGTCCAGGATCAGGCAACCGGTAAGAGCGGCATCGAACTCCGCCAGAAAATCCCGCGCCCCCGCATAGGCACGGACCTGGAAACCGTAAATTCCCAACAGCATCTGGGTGGAATCGCGCACGGCCTCATCATCGTCCACGACGCAAACAAGCCGGTCTTGGTCGGTCGCGGCCACGCAATTTCTCCCGGAACGGGGCGAAGGGTCCGGGATAAAGGGAAAAGGGGCTATACGTATTTTTACCTAAAACTCCCCGCCAGAGAGCAAAGAAAATCAAATGGATAAGTCCCCAGACGGATGACCGTCAGGTCTTGGCGTTTTGCAATGTACGCCGGGATGCATTGCATTGCTGGCAGCGGTTACATCCGGCGTTAACGCGGCCCCGCTAGTTTCGCCCCGGGGCGTAAAAAACAAAAACTGGGTGGGGCGGAATGTTTCTGCATATGAAAATCGTTTGTCTGGGCGTCGGCCTGCTGGTCACGCTTTCGAGTCTGACTGGCGTGTAAAGCCGCAGGGTTACTTCAAAGAAGCCATGTCGATGACGAAGCGATACTTCACATCGCTTTTCAGCATCCGCGCATAAGCCGCCTCGATATCCTGCATCCTGATCATTTCGATGTCGCAGGTGATGCCGTGGCTGGCGCAGAAATCCAGCATCTCTTGCGTCTCGGGAATGCCGCCGATCAAGGAGCCGGCGATGGCGCGGCGCTTGAACACCAGGGCATGCACCGCGGGCGAGGGATGCGGCGTCGGAGGGGCGCCCACCAGCACCAAGGTGCCGTCGCGTTTCAACAGCGCGGTGAAGGCATCCAGATTGTGCGATGCCGCCACGGTGTCGAGGATCATGTCGAAGCTGCCCGCATGCTTCTTCATCTGGACTTCATCCTTGGAGACCACCACCTCATCGGCGCCCAAGGCCTTGGCCTCATCCACCTTGCCGGGCGAGGTGGTGAAGGCGACCGTATGGGCGCCCAGCGCATGGGACAGTTTCACGCCCATGTGACCCAGGCCGCCAATGCCGACAATGCCGATTTTCTTGCCGGGTCCGGCGTTCCAATGCCTCAGCGGCGACCAGGTGGTGATGCCGGCGCACAAAAGCGGCGCCGCCGCCGCCAGGTCCTTTTCGGCGTGATTGATGGCGAGCACGAAATGCTCGTCGACGGTAATCGCGGCGCTGTAGCCGCCATAGGTGTTGGGGCCGCCGCCCACCGGACCGTTATAGGTGCTGGTGAAGCTGACCGGTCCGTCGCAATACTGCTCCAACCCGTCATGGCACGACGCGCAAGTGCGGCAGGAATCCACCATGCAGCCGACGCCGACAGTCTGGCCCTTTTTGAAGCGCGTGACCTGGCCGCCGACTTCGGTCACCTTGCCGATGATTTCATGTCCCGGCACGCAGGGATATTGCGTGCCCGCCCATTCGCCGCGGGCGGTGTGCAGGTCGCTGTGACAGACACCGCAATAGAGAATCTCGATGGCGACATCCTTGGGTCCGGGCGCGCGCCGCTCAATGCCGTGAGGGCCAAAAAGCGAGGTGGCGGACTGGACGGCAAAGGCTTTGGTCTGCATGAAAACTCCAGTGCTGGGCGGATAGTTAAGCAAATAAGGCAAAACCGGGCGGCGGCAAGACCTTGCGGCACTTCGTCCGGTTAACAGACCTGCGGTTGACGCCTGCCTGCAATAAAATTACCACGCGCCCAGCCTAGCCGAGGATTTTGTCAAATGCGCATCGACCAGATTCCGGTCGGAAAAAACGCCCCCGATGACGTCAATGTCATCATCGAGGTGCCGATCGGCGGCGAGCCGATCAAATACGAACTCGACAAGGCATCCGGCGCGCTGGTGGTGGACCGCTTCCTTTATACCGCCATGCGCTATCCCGGCAATTACGGCTTCATTCCCCATACCCTGTCCGGTGACGGCGATCCGGTGGATGTGCTGATCGCCAACAGCCGCGCCATCGCGCCCGGCGCGGTGATGAGCGTGCGTCCCGTCGGCGTGCTGTTGATGGAAGACAATGCCGGCATGGACGAGAAGGTCGTGGCGGTGCCGTCTTCCCATATCAGCGCGCGCTTCGACGGCGTCACCAATTACAGCGACCTGCCGGACATTACCCTGAAGCAGATCGAGCACTTCTTCGCGCATTACAAGGATCTGGAACCCGGCAAATGGGTCAAGATCATCCGCTGGGGCGATGCCGCCGAAGCCAAGAAGATGATCATCGAAGGCGTGGCCAGAGCTAAGAAGTAGCCATTATCCTTGCCAGCGCGGTGGCGTCGGAAGCGATGCCACCAGGTCCGACAAGCCGTTGCTGTAATTGGAGCGCAGTGCGTTCCAATAGGGATCGTCCTCGGCCAGCATCGCCATGTCGCCGGTGGAAAAAGTATCGGTCTGATAGCGCAGGATATCGATCGGCAGGCCGACCGACAGGTTGGAGCGCATGGTGGCGTCGAAGGAGAGCAGCGCCAGCTTGGCGGCCTGATCCAGGCTGGTGTCGCGGCTCATGGTGCGGTCCAGGATCGGCTTGCCGTATTTGGTTTCGCCGATCTGCAGGAAGCTGGAGCGCAGCGAAGCCTCGATGAAATTTCCCGCCGAATAGACCTGGAACAGCCGGTGGGTTTCGCCCGCGATCTGGCCGCCGACCAGAAAGCTGCCGGTGGGATCGCCATAAGGCTGCACCGAGGGACCGTCGCGCTGGACGGTCTCGCGCAAGGTATCGCCCACGATCCGGGCGACTTCGAACATGGTGCGGGCCTCATAAAGATCGCGCATTCCGCCGCTGCCCAGCATCTCGCGCAGCTGGGTCACCACCGATTGGGTGGTGGCCAGGTTGCCCGCCGACAGAATGGCGATCACCCGGCTGCCTTGCAGGGTGATCAGGTCGAACTTGCGCACCCGCGCCACCTG
>CBHTTW010000157.1:0-6269 GCA_966096025.1 uncultured Alphaproteobacteria bacterium
TCGACCCGGATCGTCGGTGTACAGGCGCCAATCGCCAGCAATGCGCAGGCGGCCAAAAACGTTTTTTTCATGGCTTTGCTCCAGGAAAACTTCATTTGTCCGGTTGCCCCTCCGGACCAAGACTCTTTGACCATGCTTCGGCATAGAACTTCAAGAGTTCGTCAAAATTAAGGGAGGTATCCAGGGTTAAATCGATGGGCGTGCCGCTGGGCAGCGGGATGGGCTTGTACATGGCGGTGCCATTGATGATGTCGGTGATGGCAACCTCCGCCACTTGGCGAGTCGGCGGATCGCTTTTGCCCTTGATGTGAAATACCACCTGCAAGCGGCCATTGGCGACGGAATTGAGCTCGGCCGACAATTGCTCGAAGGCGAGATTCTCCAAGGCTTGATAGGCAAAATCCTGCACCGCATTGCTGGAGAGCGCGGCATCCCCTTGCGCCCAAAGCGAGCGGCTCACCGACAGCCGGCCCGGCCCGTCCGCCGCGACATGGCCGTTGGTGATGCGAAAGCCGTCTGGCCCAATCACAAAAGGAATTCTTCCCGAAACTTTTCCTTCCAGCTTGGCCTTGCTGGCCAGGTTTGACGCCGTCACCAGGGAATTGAGTTCGATGCCCTTGATCTCCGCAGTGCCGGCGATGCGGCCGGGATCGGCGACAGAAATATTGATCGCCCCCAGAGAGACATGGCCCTGGGCGATATCGGTATCCGCCTTGGCAAGCTGGATGGCGGTGGGGCTGAAGCCGAAGCGCACATCCACGGCGCTGAACGGCAAGGTCCAATCGATGCGCGAAATGGTCAAAGCCTGACCGGGCGCGGAGACCGGCGGCAGAAGCGAGGTGAAATTGATCTCGCTTTTTACCGCATGCGCCTTGCCCAAGGGCGTCATGAAATCCAGCGCATTGACGGCCAGCTTGCCCCGGCTGGTGATGCCATCGCGCGTCCAGTCGATGTCACCGGTCAGGGCGGCGCTGCCCTCGGCGCGGCGGAAGGCCACCAGCAGCGGTGACAGATCCGCCGGCTGCAACTTGTCCAGCGAAAAAGTCAGTTTGGGCGCATTGATGTGCGCCGTTCCCGCCCCGGTCGCCATGGTATGGGTGAAGACGGTCTCGCCCAACGCGTTCTTTTTGGCATCGGTGGCGGAAAACCGGCCGGTCCACACGCCACTGGCGAGCGAAGCGGTGCCGCTGCCCAAGAGCGGCTTGAAGCGCAAAGTCGGAGCGCGGTCCACGATCTGTCCGGCGGTAATGGTGGCGGTGCCCTTGAGCGGCGCGCCTTCGCCGTCGAACTTCAATCCGGCAACGACATTCTCGGCATGCACCGTCGCCAAGGGCAGATCGGCGGAGGCATTGCGCGCCTGCCCTGTGAGGGTCCAGGCGATGCCCTCCCCCGTCAGCAGCGGCTGGTGCGGCGGGGCGCAGATATCGCCTTTTATATTTTTCGCCAGGTCGCTGGCGCCGGGGCGGAATGCGGCCAAGGCGCCGCGCACACAGCCCGAGGGTGTGAAGGCATACTGCCCGTTCTGCCAGGACAATATGCCCCGCCCCGAAACATCGGCCCCGCGCAACATGGCGAAATTGAACCGGGCGGACACAGAGGCATCGCTCGTAAAGCCGCCGCCGCTCCACAGCAGATTGCGCAGGGCCAGCTTGGCATTGGGCAGGCCGGGCCCGGAAAGGCTTGCCTCCAGCGCCGCATTCACCCCGCTTTGCTTTCCCGAAAGCGACAAGGTGGGCACATTTATCGTGGCACCCTTGGCGCCGGTGATTTTCAGCGGCTCCGTCAGATCAAAACGGAATGCGCCGCCACGGCGCTCGGCGTGACCGGCGAAGGTCGCGGTCAGCCGATCAAGATTTCGCCGAAGGACGGCGGCAAGAACCGGATCGGTCGACCGAACAGAAGACAGGGCGGCATCCAGGCCGAATTCCACAGCGGCGACAATATCGGCCCCCGCTTCCATCCGGCCGTTGGCCGATACAAGCGAAAGATCGCGAAGCTCGGCATTCAATCGGGGCGCGCGCGCGGTCTGGCCCGAGACAAGGGAATCTGCGCCCGCCTGCACATGCGCCGACGCGGCGGCAACAGACAGCCGGCCGTCGGCCGAGCTCCATTTCAAGCCCGAGGCTTCGGCGCGAACCACAAGACCTTGCGCTTCAAAGGCGGGATTTGCCACCACGCCGGAAAATTGCGCGCTGACGGTCGTCGCCTTCTGATCATAAGACAGGCTGGCCGACCGCATCGCCACCTTGATGTCGCGATAAGCGATACTGGCGGGTTTGGCGCTCAAGGCGATGGACACCGGCAGATTCTTGACCAGCTGGACATCGCCATCCACCTCCAGCGGACCGGCTGGGGTCGCGAGCAGCAGGCGCAGGCCAGTCAAGGAGACAGTGAGATCGTCACTGACGAAGCGCGACTTGCCCTGCTGCTGTCCGAGAGAATCGATCCAGGCCTGAAGCGAGCCCAGGCTGACCTTGCCGCTCTCATCCACGGCCGCCCGCACCACCGGATTGACCAGGCGTACTTCTGTCACATAAGGCGTCCAGCGCAGGGGATCGAAATGCAGTTCGATCCGCTCGGCGGACAGTTCGGGTGCATCTTTCGGTCCCAGCGAAAATCGCGCCGAAACGCCCGACAGGCCCAGAGCCCCGATCTCCACCGACGAGGTGACGCCGTGGCTCTTAAAATAAGAGCGGGCGAATTGGACGGCGATGGTGGCGCGCGCCAGCCAGAGCAGCACAAGCGCCGCCGCCAGCACGACCGGGATCGCCAAAAGCCATTTCCGTTTCAAGCGGTGCGCTCCATACCGGCGCCAAACTAGCGCGGCCGGAAGGATTATGCGACCAAATCAGGCAGGGGTTGGGCGTTGTTCTGGAATTGTCGGGGCGTCCAGCCGCAAAAGCTTTTCCTGGCGCAATTCCTGCCACAGGACGGCGGGGATTTGATGGCGGTATAGCGCCATGGTCTGACTGACTCGCTCCGGAGAGTCCAAACCCGGAATGACACTGGCAACCAAGGGGTGCGCCAGAGGAAATTGCAGCGCCGCCGCCGCCAGCGGCACGTTGTGGGAAGCGCAGACCGCTTCAATCCTGCGCACTTTTTCGATCACATCGTGGGGCGCGGGTTCGTAATTGTAATAGAGCGGCACGGCGGTCCTGGTGCCGACCGCCAGGATGCCGGAATTGTAGGGACCGCCTATCACAATGGCGGTTCCCGCCGCCGCACAGCGCGGAAACAGATCATCCAGCGGCGCCTGTTCCAGCAAAGTGTAACGCCCCGCCAGCAGGATCACATCCAGCCGGGCATGGTCCATCACTTCCAGGCAGGCGGCGACTTCATTGACGCCCATGCCGAAACCGGAAATCGCTTTCGAGGCGCGCAATTCCTCCAGCGCCTTGAGCCCACCGCCTTTGGTCAATTCCTCCATGCGGGCGGCATTGGCAGCGCCATGGGTCAGGCGCCCGATGTCATGGATATAGAGAATGTCGATGCGCGACAGGCCAAGCCGTTGCAGGCTTTCCTCAAACGAGCGCATCACCGCGTCATAGGAATAGTCATAGACCGGTTCGAAGGGCATGGGCGTGGCATAGCCATGGCGCACCTGCTTTTCATCGACCGGCCCGGGCACCGGCTCGAGCAGCCGCCCAACCTTGGTGGAAAGCACGATGTCCTTGCGCCGGCGCAGCGCGTCGCCTAGCCGCCGTTCCGAGAGACCGAAGCCATAAAATGGCGCCGTATCGTAATAGCCGAAGCCGTTCTTTTCCGCCGCCGCCAGGGTCTCAGCCGCAACCGCATCGGGCAAAGGCCGAAACAGATTGCCCAAAGGCGCGGTGCCGAAACCCAGTTCGGTGATGGACAGTCCGGTGGTGCCGAGCTTGCGAAGCGGAAAAGTCACGTCGCGACATGCCCCAATTTGGGCGCCCGCAACCCGAAGCTCATCACCACCAGATAGCAAGCCGCCGGGACGAACAGGCTCCAATGCAGCGCGCCCAGATGGTCTGACATGAAGGCCATCAAGGTGGGCACCACGGCGGCGCCGGAAATCGCCATCACGATGAAGGAAGAAGCGAATTCGGTCTCATGCCCCAGCTTCTCGAGTCCCAGTGCGAAAATGGTGGGGAACATGATGGACATGAAGAAGCTGGTCGCCGCCATGGCCCAGATGCTGGGGAAACCGCCCAAGGTCGCGGCCAGGCAGCACAGCACGACATTGCAGCCGCCATAAAGCACCAGCTGCCGCGCAGGATCGATGTAGCGCTGCAGCCAGGCGCCGACGAACCGTCCGGCGCAGAAGGCGATCATGGTGGCTTCGAGATAGACTTGCGCGCCGATGCGCTCGGGCACATGCGCGGCTTCCTGGGCAAAATCGACCAACAGGCTCCAGGTACCGACCTGCGCACCGACATAGAAGAATTGCGCGATCACCGCGGAGCGCACGCGCGGCTTGCGCAAAACCGCAAAAGGCGAGCTGCGCCCGTCCGGCGTCACCTCGCCGCGCAAAGGCGGATATTTGGTCAGCGCGATGGCGGTGGCGATCACCACCATCAGCACACCCAGCACCAGATAGGGCGGGCCTACCGCCGCCGCCTCTTCGGCGCGCCAGGCATCGATCGCGTGCGGCGTCATGGTGGCGAGCTGGGCGGGGCTATATTCCACGCCGGAAAAAATCACATAGCCGCCCACCAGCGGACCCAGCACGGTGGCGACGCCGTTGAACGCCTGGGCGAAGTTCAGCCGCGGCGAAGCGGTTTTGGGATCGCCCATGATGGCGATATAGGGATTGGCGCTGGTTTCCAGAAAGCCGGCGCCGATCGCAATAATGTAAAGCGCGATCAGGAAAACGCCATAGACACGCAGGCCGGCGGCCGGCACGAACAGAAAGGCGCCGATGGCGTACATGGCCAGGCCGATCACCATGCATTTCTTGTAGCCCAGGCGGCGAATGATCATGGCGGCCGGCAGGGGCGCGCAAAAATAGCCGATATAAAAAGCAAATTGGGTAAGGCTGGCGCGGGTGCGGCTGATATCCAGCGCTTTCTGGAAATGATGCAGCAGCAGATCGTTGAACTGCGATGCCAGGCCCCAGGCAAAGAACAGGGTCGACGTCAGCGCGAACGCCACCACATAGCGTTTTTCGACGATCGGTAATTTTGCCATTCCTCGCCCCTAACCGGATCTGAAGTCCGTTTTCCGCAGTTAAGCGGTTTTCGAAGGCCGGCGCTACATGGTCGCGCCGATCTGCCAGGGCACGAATTCGGCATCGCCATAGCCGAGCTTTTCCGACTTGGAGCGCTCACCGGAAGCGATTTTGAGGATGTGCTGGAAAATCTCCTTGCCCTTGTCCTGGATCGAAATCCCATCCAGCACATCGCCGCAATTGATGTCCATATCGTCGATCATCCGTTCATAGACCGGCGTGTTGGTGGCCAGCTTGATCGACGGCGTGGGCTTGCAGCCATAGGCCGAGCCGCGGCCGGTGGTGAAGCATAGGATATTGGCGCCGCCCGCCACTTGTCCGGTGGCCGAGACCGGATCGTAACCGGGTGTATCCATGAACACGAAGCCCTTGGCATTGACGGGTTCGGCATATTCCACCACCGCCTTCAGGCGTGTGGTGCCGCCCTTGGCGGCGGCGCCCAGCGATTTTTCCAGGATGGTGGTCAAACCGCCCGCCTTGTTTCCCGGCGAGGGATTGTTGTTCATGCTGCCGGCATTGCGGCTGGTGTAATCCTCCCACCAGCGGATGCGCTCGATCAGCTTTTTGCCGACATCGGGCGCGGCGCGGCGGGTGAGCAGGTGCTCGGCGCCATAGATTTCCGGTGTCTCCGACAGGATGGCGGTGCCGCCATGGGCGACCAGCAAATCCACCGCCGCGCCCAAGGCCGGGTTGGCGGTGATGCCGGAATAACCGTCGCTGCCGCCGCATTGCAGCGCCAGCATCAATTCCGAGGCGGGCGCGGTTTCGCGTTTCACCGCAGCGGCGGCGGGCAAAAGATCGCGCACCGCCGCGATCCCGGCTTCGATGGCTTTTTGGGTGCCGCCGGAATCCTGAATGGTCAGTGACCGGAAGGTGTCGCTTTCGGCGATGTTATAGGCCTGCTTCCAGCGCGCGATCTGGAAGGTCTCGCAGCCCAAGCCCACCATCAGCACCGCGCCCATATTGGGATTGGCGGCATAGCCCCATTGCGTGCGCTTGAGGACTTCGTAACCCTCGCCCTTGCTGTCCATGCCGCAGCCATGGCCATGCACCAGGGGGATCACGCCGTCGA
>CBHTTW010000158.1:0-6222 GCA_966096025.1 uncultured Alphaproteobacteria bacterium
ACCCGGCGAAGGCGAGGAGTAAATCCATGGCTGGCAAACTCGCACTCGTGACCGCATCGGGCCTTTTGCTCAGCGCCGCCTTTCTGGGGTCGGCCGTGATGATCGGCGGCGACGATATCTTCCATGACGCCCGCTCTTTCCAGCAGATGAAACCGCTGATCGACATGGCGAGCCACAAAAGCTGGAGCTGGAATGGCGGCGACACCTTGGCCTTGGATGCGCCCATCAATATCCGCTACCAGCCCAAGGCCTCGGCGCAGGCAAGCACGCCGCAAGTTGCCCTGACCGGTCCGGCGGAACTGTTGCGGCATGTCAAGGTCGGCCGCGGCCGCATCACCGCTGACGCCAGCGTCACCCGCGCCAGCGGCCGGCGCATGGAAGCGGTGGTCAGCGGCATGCCGATCCGCAAATTCGTGGTCAACAACCAGCAGAATGTCGATCTGGGCGAGGTCAACCAGGAAGAGCTGGATCTTCATCTCAACGGCAACGGTACGGTGAGCGGCCGGGGCAAGGTTGACCATTTGAAGTTGACCATTGCCGGGCCCGGCGACGCCGATCTTGGCGGCTTGGAGGTCATGGTCGACGCCAATATTTCCATCCTGGGCAGCGGCGATGCCACGCTTTCACCCCATGGCCGGGTCAAGCTGTTCGTCGCGGGCAGTGGCGATCTGAGGCTCCTTACCAAGCCTGCGGAACTGCGCCAAACCATCATCGGCAACGGAGAAGTCCATCAGCTGGCGGGAGAAGCCGCCAAGCAGGCGCTGGAAATTTCCCGCACCGCCATCGAAGCGGCGCGCCAAGCCGTCGATAAGGCAGAGATCAGGGAACAGATCCAGCAGCAGGTCGAGCGGCAGATGGCGGTGCAGGTGCCGCCGATACCGCCGCGCGGCAGTTGGGTTTCCAGCGATCCCAACAGCGGCATCGTCTTTGCGCGCGGTAGCCGCGACATCGATCTTGGGCATATCGAGCAGAAATCGCTGAAGATCACCATCGCCAATTCCGGTTCCGTCACCGCCGAAGGCAAGGTCGACGACCTCACCATCACCGTCCTGGGATCAGGCGACGCCAAGCTGGGCAAACTGGCCGCCCGCAATGTCACGGTGCAGATCATGGGAAGCGGCGACGTCACCACCGCCCCCAGCGAAGAACTCAAGGCCACCATCATGGGATCGGGTGACGTTCGCCTACGGACCCGGCCGGCGCGGACAGAGCGCCACATCATGGGTTCCGGCGAGATCATCGAGCCGCGCTAAATTGTTCCTGCTTTTACCAGTTTGACCGCCCTGTCAGCGGCGCGCGCCGTCAGCGCCATGAAGGTCATGGACGGATTGGCGCAACTGGTCGAGGACGCCGCCGAACCATCGGTGATGAACAGGTTGGCGGCGTCATGCGATTGGCTCCAGCGATTGACCACCGAGGTTTTTGGGTCGGCGCCCATGCAGGCACCGCCCATTTCATGGATGGCGTCGCCCGGCACATGCTCTTCATTGACCGCGCCGACATCCACCATGCCCGCCGCCCGCATCATGACCTGGCCCTGAAGCGCGGCGTCGCGCATCATGCGCTGCTCATTGTCGCGGAAGGTGACATTGAACACCGCCAGCGGCACGCCATAACGGTCGAGCTTGGCGGGATTGAGGCTGATGGTGTTGTCCTTGTAGGGCAGACATTCGCCGAAGGCGGTGAAGCGCGCGATCCAGGGGCCATAGCCGCGCATGCCTTCCTTCATGCTTTTGCCGAATCCGACGGGAGCAGCCGGGGCGCGGCTGGCGGCGCCCTGCATGCCGTAACCGCGCACAAAATCGGCGTCGGAATCCTGGCCGTTCAGATTGCGGAAGCGCGGGATATAGACGCCATTGGGACGCCGGCCATATTGGATGAAAGGCTCCAGCTCCTTGTCCGCCACGGTTCCCCAGAAGCTGGTGCGGAAAACATGGTCCATGACATAATGGCCCAGCACACCGCTGGAATCCGCGAAGCTGCGCTCGCTGCCCGCCAGCCTTGAATTCAGCAGAATCTGGTTCGAGGCCATGGCCGAAGCACAGAGAAAGACGATGCGCGAAGTATAGATTTTCGCCGTCATGGTATTGGCATCGACGGCGCGCACACCCGTCACGCGCTTGGTCTTGAGGTCATATTCCAGGTTGGTCACCACCTGGTCCGACAGCAAGGTCAGGTTGCCGGTCTTGCGCGCCGCCGGCAGGGTCACCGACTGGGTGGAGAAATAGGCGCCGAAGGAACAGCCCCGGGCGCAGGCGTTGCGGTCCTGGCAGCGGGCGCGCCCCTGCTCCGGCTTGTCTTCCGTCATATTGGCGGTGCGGGTATGGATCACCTTGCGGTCCGGCATGGCGCGCTCCAGCCGCTCCTTGAGCCAGATCTCCGCCGCATTCATGGGATGCGGTTTCTGATATTCGCCGTCGGGCAATTGCCGCAGCCCCTCCTTGGAGCCCGCGATGCCGGCATATTTTTCGACATAGGAATACCAGGGCGCCACTTCGTCATAATCGATCGGCCAGGGCACGCCATGGCCGTCGCGCTTGTTGGCGCCGAAATCGATCTCGCTCCAGCGCAGCGACACCCGGCTCCACATCAGGGATTTGCCGCCGACCTGGGCCGGCCTGACCCAGCGGAAGGGCTTGCTGTTCTCATAATCGATCGGGTTGAGCCGGTCGTTGTTGAAGAAATGGGTGGTGGCGGTGTTGTCGGCGCCGCCCCATTTGGACATGGCGTGATCGCGCTCCACCTCGGCGGGCGGCAAACTGCCGCGATACGGCAACTGCCAGGGGCCTTTGCCCTCGGTGATATAGTCCTTGCGGTGCTCGACCATGCGACCGCGCTCCAGCATCAGCACCTTCATGCCCTTTTCGCACAATTCCTTGGCGGCCCAGCCGCCGCTGATGCCCGATCCGATGACGATGGCGTCGAATTCATAAGTGGCCATGGGAGCTTTCCGGATCAAGACGAGAAAACGCGCCGCACTTCGGCGTAGGGATATTTGCCGTCATAGCGGCCAGGCACCGGGACATAGACCCGTTCCTGCTTGCAGCCGATTTCGGAGGTGTAATAGCCCAGGACAACAAGCTGGCGGCATTGTTCAAAGAAGCTTGCGGGCAGGCCCTGTATCTTGCCGGACATCGCCTGGGTTAACACCAGGTCCTGTTCCTCCGGCGCGATCTCGGCAAATGGTTTGCCGAACTGGATGCGCGCCGAGCCTTCGAACACGCCAAGTCCGTTCATGAATTGCTGCTTGTCGGTCGGCTCATACCAATCGGCCAGCATCATCTCGACAAAAGCCGGCACTCCGGCGGCGATGGCGCCCGGCGTGTCGGTGGTGGGCACGATGCGCTCGCTGATGGCGGAAACCAGGGCGAGCTGTGCCGTGGAAAGGGCGGTGCGCGATGCCGCAAATCCCTGGGCGGCTTCCGCCGCCAGCGCCCGGGCCAGCGGCGCGGTCAATTCGGCGCCAAAAAGCGCGGCAGCGCCTTGCAGCAGCCCGCGCCTGTCCAGAAATGCCATGCCCTGTCCTCCAGCCGCACCTCTGATGGGTGCGCTACCAGGATCGTAAGCAAGAAGGAGCGCCCGTCAACCGCGGGCTCACGTAACCTTTTCGGCCTGGCTTTCTTCCGACTGTTCCTTGGCCAGAAGCGCGATGGTGGCAAGGATGCAGGCGGTCCCCAGCCAGTCCATCCCGCCCCAGGAGACACCCAGCCAGAATACCGCCAGCAGGGCGGCGGACAGCGGTTCGGCGCTGGTCAGCAAGCTGGATTTCTGTGCCCCGATCAGCTTGAGCGCCTTGATGTAGAGGTAGAAGGCCGCCAGCGTTCCCATCAGGATGATGAAGGCCAGGAAGACATAGCTGGTCGCATCCCAGGTCCCCCGCACATCCCAGGGCTGATGCACAAAGGACAAGGCGATGCCGCCCACCACCATGCCCCAGCCGCCGACCGCCGAGGCGCCATACTGGCGCAGGATGCGCGCCGGCTGAATCGAGTTGAAGGCGGCGGCCACCGCGCTCGCCAGGCCCCAGAACAGCGCCAGGCCGGAAATCGACAAGGCGCCCAGCTTGCCATGCGCCACCAGAAAGAATGTCCCCAGCATCGCCAGCGCGATTGCCGCTAGCTCCCGCCCGCTGGGCGCGCGCCGCTTGGTCAGCGCGATCCACACCGCGATCATGGCGGGGGCGGTGAATTGCAGCACCGTGGCGGTGGCGGTGTTGGAAGCGTTGATCGCCGCCATGTAAGTGTATTGCACCGGCATCATGCCGATCAGCCCGAACAGGATGATCGCCACCGCATCGGTGCGCCAGATATCGAAAACGCCGCGACCCTGTTTGATGGCCGAGATCGCCAGCAAAGCGGGCCCGGCGCACAGAAGGCGCATGGTCACCAGCCAATCGATGCTGACGCCGCGATGCTGGAACAGGAATTGGGCGAAGGTCCCGCCCACGCCAAACAGCGTGGCGGCCGTCACCGCACAGACAAATCCGATTCGGTTCACGTCTTACTATGACCGGCTGATCGAGAAGGAACTAGGCCGGTTTGCGGAAGCGCAAGGTCATGCGGTCGCTTTCGCCGATCGCATCATATTTGGCGCGGTCGAAGCCCGCCGGACTGGGCTTGTTCTTTTCGTTGCTCTGGCGCGATGGCGGCAAAGTCCAGACGCCGAAGGGATGGTCCTTATTGTCCTTGGGATTGGCATTGATCTCGGACCGGGCTTCCAGCTTGAAGCCGGCCTTGGTGGCCAGGTCGATCACACGCTGGGTGGAGACATAACCGGTGTTCAGGTTGGGCGCTTCCGGCTTGGGATCGGCACGATGTTCCTCGAACGCCAGAATCCCGCCCGGCTTCAGCACGGCATAAAAATCCTTCATCGCCTTGTCGGCAAAACCGCCCGGTACCCAGTTGTGGAGATTTCGCGCCGTGAGCACCAGATCGGCGCTGTTGGCCGCGCCCAGCGGACCGGAATCCTTGCTGAATACGGTGTAGCGAATCGGGCCGTAGACGGCCGCATTGTTGAACTTCTCGGGCAGCTTCTGGTCGGGGCGGCCGGTGGCGGCGATGTAATGGCCGCCGGTCTCCTTGGCATAGGGCGCCAGGATCTCGCTCCAATAGCCGCCGCCGGGGGCGACTTCGATCACGGTCTGGCCGGGCTTGAGACCCCAGAATTCCAGGCTGGCGGCGGGATGACGGGCGCCGTCACGCGCCTTGGCCTCCGCCGCGCGCCCGGGTCCGGCAACCGCAGCTGTCAGTTTGGCATCGGCGGCAAAAGCGGAAATCGGCAGCAAGCCCGTCAAGGCCACAGCAAGCAGCGCGGCACGCATTGTCATTTCGTCCCTCCCAGTTTTATCCGCCCAAACTGGCGGCAGGCTGCGGCGAATTTATGTCAAGTCGATGAGCGCTGCCGGCCAAGGTTTCGTTTCGCAGCGCACAATTTTGTGCCCCGACCGCGGGCTAAAAGCCGGACCGATCTGCTAGCATGCCGGCAAAAGGGGAATCTCGTGGAAAAGCACCGCTTATTGGCCATGACCGACGGCGTGGCGGCCGTCATCATCACCATCATGGTGCTGGAGATGAAGGCGCCGGAAGGCGCGGCGTGGCACGACCTGCATGAAATATGGCCGGTGTTCATCTCCTATGTGCTGAGCTTCATTTATGTCGCGATCTATTGGAACAACCACCATCACTATTTTCATCTGGTGTCGCGGGTGAATGGCGCGGTGATGTGGGCCAATTTCCATTTGCTGTTCTGGCTGTCGCTGATCCCCTTTTCCACCGCCTGGATGGGCGAACATGCCTTCGCGCCGATTCCCACCGCGCTTTATGGCGTCTCGCTTTTCATGCCGGCGCTGGCCTGGCTGATCATGCAGCGCGTGATCATTCACAGCCAGGGCGAGGAATCGCCCCTGCAGGCCTTTCTGGGCCGCGACTTCAAGGGCACGGTTTCCACCATCCTGTACGCGACCGGCATCGGCCTGTCTTTCATCGCGCCATGGGCCGCGCTGATCTGCTACGCGATTGTGACCAGCATCTGGCTGATCCCCGACCGGCGCATCGAGAAAATGGTGTCGGCGCCTGACACTTAAATATCGGCGTAACAGCTCTTCTCTTTTTCAGCGCCGGGGGCGGTCAGCGCGCCGAAGCGCGCCGGCCCAACCAGCTGGGCATACTTCCAGATCGCGCCCGAGCCATATTCGCTCTCGCGCGGCTTCCAGCCCTTGGCGCG
>CBHTTW010000159.1:0-6201 GCA_966096025.1 uncultured Alphaproteobacteria bacterium
ACGTCATTCGTAATGACGGGGTCGCGTGTTCGAGTCACGCAGGCGGCACCATTCAAATAGACGTGCCGAAGGGCGCGTCCATTTGAATGCCAAGCCCGCCCGCGCGTCAGCGACTTGAGGGCGGGCGCGGCAGGCGAAAGCCCAGACGTTTCAGGAATGTCTTCAGTGCGGGCAACGAAAAATGACAAGCGCCGTCACACATGCGCTTCAGCCCAAAATGAAAACAAGATCGGCTGCGCGACAGAAATTTGAAGCGCGGTCTACTTCCCCGCCGGCTTCTCCGCCTTGATGGCGATTCCGGAGAGGCTGGCATCATCGCTGGGAAGCGCTGTGGTGCCGGCCGGGAATTGGTTGAAGGACAGAATGTAAGCCGTGATCAGCGCGGTCTCGGCGCTGCCCAGGCTGCCAGGATCATTGGCCGGCATGGTGGTCTTGATGCGTCCGAACAAATCGCGCACCGCCTGGTCCGACCAGTTGCCGAGGAACAGTGCGCCGCTGAGCGGCGGCGCCATTTCCTGGCCTAGCAATTCGGCGCCATGGCAGATCGAACATTTGTTGTCGTAAGCGGCTTTGCCTTGCGTCGCCTGATCGGCGGTGAACACGCCGTCCCACACACTGCGCGCGGGCGCTTGCGCGATGGCGCAAACCGTCATCGCCAGACTCGCGGCGACTCCTATAATCACTTGGCCAATTATCGTCGCGCCGATCCAAGGTTTTTGCATCAAATTCGCTCCATCCCGTTTTGCCCCGCTTGCGCAAACGCACTGAATTTCAATTTAAGGCCAATTTCAGGGCTTTTTCTAGACATTTGCCACAACCCCTCCGCGTGCCGCGCCGCCCAACAAGGCGCAATTCCTGTCTTATTCGAAACAAATTGCGCCCCGGCACTTCATGACGCCGAAACAGGACATTGGCGATGCTGGCATTTCCAAGTCAGGGCCTTAAGCCATGTACACCATCGTCGCAGCATCCCAAAAAGGCGGATCGGGTAAGACCACCCTCTCCGGACATCTGGCGGTTGAAGCCAGCCGCGCGGGGCAGGGTGAAATCGCCCTGATCGACACCGACCCGCAAGGTTCGCTGGCGCATTGGTGGAATGCCCGCCAGGCGCCCGAGCCGCGCTTCGTCAAGGCGGGCTTGCCCGATCTGGACCAGGCGCTGGAAGGCTTGCGCCGGATGGGCACCAAGATCGCGGTGATCGACACCCCGCCCGCCATTACCCAATCCATTTCCCAGGTCGTGGCCCATGCCGATCTGGTGATCGTGCCCACCCGTCCCAGCCCGCACGATCTGCGCGCCGTGGGCGCAACGGTGGATATCGCCGAACGTCACGGCAAGCCGGTTATCTTTGTCATCAATGCCGCCACCCCGCGCGCCCGCATCACCGGGGAATCGGCCGTGGCGCTGTCGCAGCACGGCACCGTGGCGCCGATCACCATCCATCACCGCACCGATTTTGCCGCCAGCATGATCGACGGGCGCACCGTCGGGGAAGTGGTGCCGGGTTCGCAGTCGGCCAAGGAGATCAGCGATCTTTGGGATTACATCCAGGACCGGCTGTCGCGCATTGTGCACGATCCCGCTTTGCTGCCGGAGTTCAAGCGCGGTGACCTGGCGATCAATTCCCTGCTGCCGGCGGTCGAAGAACCTGTCATCGCCGAAGTCCCCACGCCGGCGCTTATCGAGACCTCGACCTACGAAGGCCCTGACCGCCGTATCGGGGAGCGACGACTTATCTTGGAGCCCAGATCCCATGAAAGGCGGGTTTTTGGGCGCCGGGCGACCGATCTGCACTGGGGGCATAAATGAGCAGCGCCAAGTTCGCATCCATCACCTCCAGCCTGCTTGCGCGCAAAGGCGAGGCCCAGCCCTGGACCGCCGGCGCAGCCGAAGCGGAAAAATTCTCGTTGCCCTGGCGGGCGCATGTGCCGGAAGCCATCGCCGCGCCGCCGCCCCCGCCGCCGCCCGCCAAGGAAAAATCCTGTTCCATCCGCATGTCGGCGCACGACTTCGAACGGCTGGGGATCCTGTCGATCAAGACCGGCACCCCGCGCCAGCAATTGCTCAAGGAGGCCCTGGCGGAATTCCTCGCCAGCCGGGCGGACGATTATGGCTGCTACTGCCTGGGCTCCTGCGACAATGATTGCGGCAAGGCGGATTAATCGGTTAGATCGCCTCGCGGCGGTTTAAGCGGGGCGTTTCATGCTGATTCGGGCAGGTCTTCTGGCTATTTCCTTGTTCGCGGCCGTGAGCGCGGCAAGCGCCCAGGACGCCACCATGGCGGTGCCCGCCGACTACCGGCAATGGGTGTTTCTCACATCAAGCATCGACTTGAATTACACCACCACGGCCGCGCCGGGCCATCACATGCTGGACAATGTCTTCGTCAATCCCGAGGCGCATAAGGTTTTCCTGGCGACCGGCACCTGGCCGGACAACACCATTCTGATCAAGGAAAACCGCATGGCGGAATCGGCTGGCACTTTATCCAAGGCCGGTCATTTTCAGGCCGATGTGATGAACCTGGAAATCCATATCAAGGACAAGGCGCGCTTTCCCGGCAATTGGGCCTTCTTTGTTTCCGAGGACGGCAAGAGGGATGGCAAGCTGATGCCGCAAAGCGCCAACTGCTATTCCTGTCATCAGGATCATGCGGCCAGCGACACGACTTTCGTGCAGTTTTATCCGACCCTGTTCGGCATCGCCAAAGAGAAGGGCACCCTCAGCGCGGCTTATCTGAAAGAAAGCGCCAAAAAGTAACTAGGCGGGATCGACCAATTCGACCGGCTTGTAACCGGGGGCGCGGGTCTGCCACAGAATAGCGATGAACATCGATTTGGCGCGCGGCAGAATGGCGAGCGAAAGAGCCGCGAAACAGACCGACCACAATCCCATCAAGGCCCAGGTCGGCATCCAGTCCAGATCCACCATGAAGGCCAGGGGCAGGAAGACATGCCCCACCAGGATGATGGTTGCCCAAGGCGCGGCATCGTCGGCGCGGATCTGGCCGAAACTTTCGCCGCAGGCCGAGCAATTTTCCACCGGCTTCAGATAGCTGCGCATCAGCTTGCCCTTTCCGCAGCAGGGGCAACGGCCCAGCAAGCCGCGCAGGGCGGCGGTTTTCAGCTCGATTTCACTGTGCTCGCTCATGGTGCAAATATAGTGCGTCGCAAAGGGTTAAGAAGCTGCGCGCCTTGTCCCTGCGACAACTTGCACGGCCAGACGCCCAAGCGGATGGCCAAAGAAAAAGGCCAGACGCCTAAGCGGATGGCCATGAAAAAGCGCGGCCCGCCGCACCGCAGAATGGCTTTTGAGCCAGCTTTTGACGCCAAAATATTGCGTCGGCCGAAAAAGCTCGTCACTCTCTGTCACAAGGCGTGAAACGCCCACCCGGGGAGTCCATGAAGATCACCAAGCTCACCACCTTTGTGGTACCGCCGCGCTGGCTGTTCCTGAAGGTCGAGACCGATGCCGGCGTCACCGGCTGGGGCGAGCCGGTGGTGGAAGGGCGCGCCGAAACGGTGGCGGCCTGTGTCGCCGAACTTTCCGATTATCTGATCGGCAAGGACCCTTCGGCGATCGAGGATCATTGGACGGTGTTGTATCGCGGCGGTTTTTATCGCGGCGGCGCCATTCATATGAGCGCGCTGGCGGGGATCGACCAGGCGCTTTGGGACATCAAGGGCAAGGTTCTGAACCAGCCGGTGCATGCGCTGCTGGGCGGACCGGTGCGCCAGAAGATGCGGGTCTATAGCTGGATCGGCGGCGACCGGCCGCAGGATATCGTCAAAGGCGCCAAGGAAGTCGCGGCCAAGGGCTTTACCGCCATCAAGATGCTGGCGACCGAGGAACTGGCCTTCCTCGACAGCCATGCCAAGCTGGACGCGGTGATCGCGCGGGTGGCGGCGTTGCGCGAGGCAATGGGACCGGATTTCGGCATTGCGGTGGATTTTCACGGCCGCCTGCACCGGCCCATGGCCAAGCAGCTTGCCAAGGAACTCGATCCCTACCGCCTGATGTTCATCGAAGAGCCGGTGCTGAGCGAGCATGTCGAGGCCTTGCGGGAAATCGCCAATCACACCGCCACCCCAATCGCCTTGGGCGAGCGGCTGTTCTCGCGCTGGGATTTCAAGACCATTCTCAGTGACGGCCTGGCCGACATTATCCAGCCCGATCCCAGCCATGCCGGCGGCATCACCGAAACCCGCAAGATCGCCGCCATGGCGGAAAGCTACGATGTCGGCCTGGCGCTGCATTGCCCGCTGGGGCCCATCGCGCTGGCGGCCTGCCTGCAACTGGATGCGGTCTGCACCAATGCCGTGATCCAGGAGCAAAGCCTGGGCATCCATTACAACACCTCCAGCGATCTGCTGGATTATATTGCCGACCCTTCCGTGTTCGCCTATTCGGGCGGGTATGTGACGATTCCGGGCGGACCGGGTTTGGGTGTTACGGTCAATGAAGAAGCGGTGATCCGCGGCGCGTCGGTGGGGCACCGCTGGCGCCCGCCGGTCTGGCGGCATCAAGACGGCTCTTTCGCGGAATGGTGAGATAACAAATGACGGACACTGTTTCCCAGGCACCCACCCGGCATCGCCGCATTGTGATGCTGATGATTTTTGTCTGTGTCGCCATCACGTTTCTGGACCGCAGCAACATCTCCTTGATTGCGCCGGTGATGGGCAAGGAGCTGAATATCGATCCCTGGCATATGGGTTTGATCCTGTCGGGTTTCAGCTGGACCTATGCCTTGTTCCAGATTCCCAGTGGCTGGCTGGTTGACCGCATCCGGCCGCGTTACTTTTATCCCACCATCCTGATCTTGTGGTCCGTGGCGACGGTCTTCCTGGGCGTTGTCGGCACATTCATCGGGCTTTTCCTGCTGCGTCTGCTGATCGGTGCGCTGGAAGCCCCCTCCTATCCCATCAACAACCAGGTGGTGACCAGCTGGTTTCCCGACCGCGAGCGCGCCGGCGCCATCGGATTTTATACCTCCGCGCAATTCATCGGCCTGGCCTTTCTGCAACCGCTCTTGCTCATTCTGGAAACCACGCATGGCTGGCGGGCGGTTTTCTTCACCACCGGTTTTGGCGGCATGGCCTGGGGCTTGGTGTGGTGGCTATTCTATCGCAATCCCCGCGAATCCCGCGCCAACAAGGCGGAGCTGGAATTGATCGAAAGCGGTGGCGGGTTGGTGGATCTGGGCTCGGGCAGCAAACAGAAGCGCCCTTTTCGTTGGGACGATCTTTTCACCGTCTTTCAGTACCGAAAGTTGTGGGGTGTCTATATAGGTCAGTTTGCGGTCACCACCTGCCAGTGGTTCTTTTTGACCTGGTTTCCCACCTATCTGATCAGCTATCGCCATTTGAGCGTCCCCAAGACGCCGCTTTACGTCGCGCTGCCCTTTATTGCGGCTTTTGTCGGCGTGCAGTTGTCCGGTTATCTCTCCGACCGCATGCTGCGCAGCGGCCTGGGTCTGGGCTGGGCCCGCAAAACCCCGATCATTGTGGGACTGCTGCTGTCAGCCACTATTCTCGGCGCCAACTATGTGGATACGCCGGAACTGGTGATCGCCTTCATGTCGCTGGCATTCTTCGGCAATGGCATGGCTTCGATCGGATGGTCGCTGATCTCGCACATTGCTCCCCGTCATCTGATCGGGCTGACGGGCGGCACGTTCAATTGCATATCGAACATATCGGGCATCTCGACCCCGCTGGTCTTCGGTTTCCTCGCTCAGCAGGGTTATATCGCGCTGGGTTTTGTCTATATCGCCATCATCGCGGTGATGGGCGCGCTGTCCTATATCTTTGTCATCGGCAAAGTGGAGCGCGTCGAGTAGCCGCCTGCTACCGGCCCGCGCTGGCCAATTGCGGCGCGGAGCGGGCTTCGAGGCAGGCTTTGCCCATGTTGGGCACGGCTGGCAGCGAGTCCACAAAGCTGATCAGGCTGCCGCGATGGGCAAGGACCGCCGCATAGAGGGCATGCGTATCGGCGCAAAACGCGTCGGAATGGCGGGCCTGCTCCAGGGCCGAAATGTTCGCGGCCTTGGTCTTGAATTTGTCGTAACCGCCTTCACCGCCGCCGCGCTTGACGAAAAACGACTTCAAGACCGCATCCGACGACTGCAGTTCCTTGCGATAGATGGTGACGAAGCCGTTATAGGCGCTGGCCTCTTGGCACTGAAAAGCTGCGACCATC
>CBHTTW010000160.1:0-6200 GCA_966096025.1 uncultured Alphaproteobacteria bacterium
CGAACTATTATGGCGGCGACCGGCTGAAGGAGATGCCCTATGCCACGGCGACCGTCGCGGTGAAGGCCGAGACCGGCGAGGTGGTGTGGAGCCGCCAGCTGGTGCATCACGACATCTGGGACGTGGATACCAATTCCGCGCCAACGCTGGTGGACATCAAGAAGGATGGCCAAACCATTCCCGCCTTGATCCAGGCGACCAAGATGGGTTTCCTGTTCGTGCTCAACCGCAACACCGGCGAACCGGTCTGGCCGATCGAGGAACGTCCCTATCCGGCCTCCGATGTGCCGGGCGAAGTGGCGGCCAAGACCCAGCCCTATGTCCCCTATCCCGAGCCGACCATACCGGATCACATGCCGCCGGTTTCCAAGTTCGCCGACATTGTCAGCTTCGGGCAATGCAGCCGCTGGAAGGCGCGTATCGATGACCAAGGCCGTTATACGCCGCCGTCGGTTCGCGGCGCGGTTTCCTGGCCGGCCACCTTGGGCGGCGTGGAATGGGGCGGCGGCGCGCTGGATCCCATCACCAACACTTATGTGGTGAACAGCAATGTGGTGCCGCAAATCTACACCCTTGTCCCGCGCGCCGATGCCGACAAGAAATACGGCAAGGCGCAACGCGACCGGGACGGCTATGCCGCCCAGGAAGGCTCGGCCTACGGCTTCAAGCTGGAGAACTTCCTCAATATGTGGGGCATGCCCTGCTGGGCGCCGCCTTACGGCACCTTGTCCAGCTATGACATGAACACTGGCAAGCTCAATTGGAAGAAGCCGTTCGGCGCGGTCCAGAAGTGGGGCTTCTACATGCCCGACAGCTGGGGCTCGATCACCATCGGCGCGCCGGCGGTCACCAAGTCGGGCCTGATCTTCATCGGCGCCTCGATGGACAGCCGGGTGCGCGCCATCGACGGGAAGACCGGCAATGTGCTGTGGAAGCATATCGTGGACTCGCCCGCCGTGGCCCAGCCCGCGATCTACACCTACAAGGGCAAGCAGTATGTCGTCTTCGCCGTCGGCGGCAACGGCATCCTGACACCGCGCCTGTCCGATCAGTTGGTGGCCTTCGCGCTGCCGAACTGATGACGGGTTGATTGAAATAAAAGGGCGTTCGCTGTCGGCGAACGCCCTTTTTTTAAATGGGGCGGTCCGTCCATACGCTGTCGCTATGGACCACCTAACGCCCATTGTTTTTGGGAGAAGAACATGACCTTGCGCAAACGGGATTTCTTGACGGGATTGGGCCTTGCCGCCGGTGCGGGGATTGCCGAGGCGCTGGCCCAGGCCGCGCCAAAAGGCAAGGATCTCGGCGCGGTGCCGCCGCCGCCGCCGCGCAAAATTCCCCATCGCAAAGTCACCACCAAGAATCTCTTCAAGGTGCCGAACGCCTATCCCAACGGTGTGGCAGTGGTGCCGGAAGGCGTTTGGGTCGCCGAACAGAAAGCCGCCGGCTATGGCCAGAGCGGAAAGCACGAAAAGGAAGCCGCCTGGCTGTTCGATTGGAACGGCAAGATGCTCAAGACCGTGATGACCGACTCCTACAACACCTCGGGCATGTGTTTCGGCAACGGCCATGTTTGGATGGGCGCCAATGGCGGGCCGGAAGGCATTTACGAAGTCGATCTGAACGGCAACACCGTTTCCCATCGCCAGATTCCGCTGGGGCCGAAGGACAATGGCGGCGGTTGCCACGGCCTGATGTGGCATGACGGCAAAGTGTGGATCGTGGCCAACCGGCTGCGCGCCATCCTGCGCGTCGATCCCAAGACCTGGGCGCCGGAATTCATGATTCCCTTTACCGCCTCGCGCTGGCATGGCTGCGCCTGGGACAGCAGTCATCCCGGCGGCGCCATCTGGATGGTGACCGGCACCTCCGAAATCAACCGCTATATCCGCCAGGCCGACGGCAAGCTGCACCACACCACCACTTGCGGTCTGGTCAAATATGAGGCGGCCACCGGCAAGGTTTTGGAAACAGCGGAGTTCCTGGACGGCACGGCCGACGCCCATGGCCTGGATATGCGCAACGGCAAGCTGATTTCCTGCGATGCGGGTGTGGGACCGCCGGGTTTTGAGGGGACCGGAAGTCCCAGCGCCGGCTATGTTTTCGAGATCAATTTCGTCTGATTGCCGCAGGCAGTCTTGCCAATCGGCCCCACCGTACCCATTGTTCCACCCGGAAAGGCGGGCCATGGCAAGTCCTCGCGACAGCAGGCTGGATGAATGGTCGCCGCGACTTTTGAAGTCGCGGCTGTATCAGCGCATCCTGGTGGATATCATTATCGGCACGCTCGCCCCCGGCGAGCAGCTGGACGAAGGCGCCTTGGCCAAACGTTATGGCGGCGGGCTGGCCGGTATTCGCGAAGCTTTGGCGCGCCTGTCGCTGGAAGGGCTGGTGGTCCGCCGCGCCCGGGTCGGCACCTCGGTGGCGCCGCTGGACCTGGTCGGCGCCCGGGAAGCTTTTGAAGCGCGCCGCCTGATCGAGGTTCATTGCGCCGGACTTGCGGCCGAACATGCCGGCGACGAAGAGATCGCCGCCATCCGCGCCACCTTGGGTGAGGGCGAAGACGCCATCCGCGACAACGACCAGGCCGCGCTGGCGGCGATGGATGAGGCCTTTCATGTCGCGGTCGCGGCGGCCAGCGGCAATCGCACCCTGGCCAAGATGGTGGTGACCTTGCACCACCAGACGGCGCGCTACTGGCTTTATGCCATGCGCGGGCCCTCCAGCGACGACGGCATGGCGGCGCTGAACGAACATCGCGGCCTGGCCGACATCATCGCCAGCCGCAATGCCGAGCGTGCGCGTTCGGAAATGCTCAAGGTGCTGGGAGATTTCCCCGCCGAAGTGAAGCGCAGCCTGGAAAGCCGATAGAGCACAATGACCAAGCGTAGCGGCTGGCTGACCTTGGGCCTGATGAGCGCGCTGTATTTCATCATCACCGCCGCCACTTTCGCCAGCCTCGGCCTTGCGCTGCCCGCCATGGTTGCGGAATTGGGCTGGAGCTGGACCGGCGCGGGCTTCGGCTTCACCCTGCTGGGCTTTTTGTGCGGCATCACCAGTGCCGTTCCCGCCACATTGATCCGCCGATACGGCGTGCGCGCCTGCCTGCTGGCGGGATGCGTGGTGATGGCGCTGGCCTTTTTCTGCCTGGCCCGCACCAACGGTCTGTTGCTGTATTTTGTCGGCGCATCCCTGGCGGGCTTGGGCTTTACCCTGCTGGACTCGGTGCCGGGCACCTATCTGGTGTCGCGCCTGTTTCCCCGGCCGTCTTTCGCCATCGGCCTGTTTTTCACCATCGGCGGGCTGGGCGGTGTGGCCGGGCCGCTGCTCTACTCCCAGGTGTTGGGCGTTACGGGCGATTGGCGCAGTTATTGGCTGGTGGTGGGCGCGCTGATCGTACTGATCGGGATTGTTGCGGCGTTTTTGGTCGACGCAAAAACCGAGGCCGGCCATGCCGCGGAAAGCGATCCGCAGATTTCCACCGAGCGCTGGACCATGCGCGAGGCGCTGCAGACACGGCAATTCTGGATCATTGCCTCCGCTTACGCCGCCTTCCAGTTCTGCGGCATCACCGCCAGTTCTGTGTCGGTGGCGCATTTGACCCAGCATGGCGTGGCGGCGGCGGTCGCCGCCGGCATCCTGAGCGTGGAAGCCTTGCTCAATTCCGGCGCCCGGCTGGCCGGCGGCATTCTTACCCGTTTTGTCGGCGCCAAGAGCTTGCTGATCGTGTCGCTGACCTGCCTGATTGTCGGTCTGCTGGCCCTGGGCGCGGCCCGTACCGTTCCGATGATGCTGGTCTATGCCGCCGGTATCGGCATCGGTTACGGCCTGACGCTTTTTGCCGCGACTATTGTGCTGTTGGATTATTTCGGCCGCGGCCCCTATCTGGAATTGTTTTCCACCGTCAATCTGATCTCCACCGTTGGCGCTGTGGCGCCGACCTTGGCGGGATTGACGCGCGATTACACCGGCGGGTTTACGCCGTTCTTTATCGGTCTTGCAGTGATGGTGGCGCTGGTTCTGGTCGCCGTGGCGATGATGCGGGCGCCGCATAAGAGGCCGGCATGAAAGAGTTTGGTGTCTTCCTGCCGGTCGCAAATGGCGGATGGATTGTGAGCCGCAACACGCCGGTTCTGGACGGCGGCTGGGTGCAAAATCGCGACGCCGCCTTGATCGCCGAGGAAGAAGGCTTTGATTTTGTGATGGCGATGGGCAAGTGGCGCGGTTTCGGCGGCGACACCGGTCACTGGGGCCATAGCCTGGAAGCCGTCACCATGATGGCCGGCATCGCCGCCGTCACCAAAAAGATCAAGGTCTGGGCGACCCTGCACGCCATTTTGCACAATCCGGCGGTGGCGGCGAAGATGATCGCCACCTTGGATCATATCAGCGGCGGGAGGGCCGGATTGAATATCGTGGCGGGCGCATATCGCGGCGAGTTCGAGCAGATGGGCGCCTGGGATGCCGCGCTGGACCACGACGCGCGCTACGACCTGACCGAGGAATGGACCCAGATCGTCAAGCGCTTATGGTCGGAGCCCAGCGTAACCTTCAAGGGCAAGCATTTCGATTTCAAGGACTGCGTCAGCGACCCCAAGCCGCTCAAGCCGCCTTTCCTGATCTGTGCCGGCATGTCCGCCCGCGGCTTCGAATTTTCGGTGCGCGAGGCGGACGGCTGTTTCATCGGCGGCCGCAACGAAGCAGAAACGCGCGATGCCTCGGCCCGCGCCCGCGCCCTGGCGGCAAAACTGGGCAAGTCGATCAAGACCTATTGCATGATGACGGTGATCACCGCCCCAACGGATGCTGAGGCCGAAGCCAAGGCGCAGAAATATCGCGAAGGCCTGGACGAAGGCGCCGTGCTGGGGATGCTGGAAAGCTATGGTGTTGCGGGCAACGCCATGACGGCGCGGGCGCAAGGCGCCTTCATGACCCAGGCGGCGGTGGGTTCGCCGGCCACCTGCGCCGCCAAGATCGAAAAATTCCTGCGCGACTGCGATATCGATGGATTGATGTTCGTCTATGACGACTATGTCCAAGGCTTGCGCGTTACCGCCCGTGACATCCTGCCCGCCCTTCGCAAAGCCTTCTCATGAAACCCGATTGGATCGCGCCAAACCGTACCGCCCTTGTCGTGATCGACTGCCAGGTGGATTTCGGCGCCCCCGACGGCGAGATGGCGCGGCGGGGGGCGGACATGACGGCGCCGCAGGCAGCGCTGGCCAAAGCGGCAGGGCTGGTCGATGCGGCGCGGCAAGCGCGCGTGAAAATCGTCTTTGTGCGCCTTCTGACCCATCCCGGTGGGGAGAGTAAAATCGCGCGCGAGGCCAAGCAGCGCCATCACGACGAGAAACCCGATCTGTGCGTGGAAGGCACCCCTGGCGCGGACTTCATCGGCCCGCTGCCCCAGGCAAACGATATGATTGTCTCCAAGACTCATTTCAGCGCCTTTGCCCGCACCGGCCTGGCCGATCAGCTGCATGCTCAAGGGGTGGACACGCTGGTGCTGGCGGGCCTGACCACCGAATGCTGCGTGGCGTCCTCGGCCTGGGACGGGTTCGGGCACGACTTTCATATTTTCATCGCCGAGGACGCCTGCGCCGCCTATGAGCCGGACCTGCATGGCCATGCGCTAAAGGCATTGGCCTTGAGCGGTGCGACGGTGGCGCCGGCACAGGATTTTGCCGAAAATTGGAAATAACCTATCCAAATCAAATAGATGGTCCGTTATGACACAGTGTCATTCAACTCTGTTGGATGCCTGACGTAAAATGTTACATGGCATTTCCGCGAGGAAGTGCCTATGTACCCGTCATGAGATGGGGCCGGACGATTTTTGCCGCCGCCGGGTGGGTGGTCTTTTGCACAAGCGCGGCGTGGGGGCAGGGGGTGGAAGCCATCACCGTCACCGGCGATCCGGTGCGCCTGCTGGAGACCCGCGCCAACAGCGCCGCCTTCGGCCTGGACAAGCCGCTGCTCGAAACCCCCCGCGCCATCACCCTGGTCAGCGACACGACCATCGCGCGCTACGGCATTTCCGGGATCAATGATCTCACCGCCATCACCCCTTCGGCCTATACCGCCAGTTATTATGGCGTCGAAGGCGCGGTGTCCCTGCGCGGCACCTTGGCGGAAAATTATTTCCGCGGCTTCAAGCGGGTGGAAAATCGCGGCACCTATTCCACGCCCCTGGCCGATGC
>CBHTTW010000161.1:0-6168 GCA_966096025.1 uncultured Alphaproteobacteria bacterium
AGGAAAAGCTGGTCACCAGCTTTTACCGTGAGTTGCGCTATGTCGGGGCGCGGCGCAGCGGCCCCTGGAGCGCGCTGGTGCTGAAAAAGGCCGCGCGGTAGGCTTGGGGCATGGATAAGCCCTTTCAGACCTACGACGACACTTCCAACCCGGCAACCTGCGCCCCGCGCCTGAAAGCCTTGCGTGACGAACTGGCCAAGCGCGGGCTGGACGGATTTGTGGTGCCGCATAGCGACCAGCATATGGGCGAGTATCTACCCGCCTATGCCGAACGCCTGGCCTGGCTGACCGCCTTTACCGGTTCGGCGGGCGCGGCGGTGGTGCTGAAAGACAAGGCCGCGGTTTTTGTCGATGGCCGCTACACGCTTCAGGTCAGGAACCAGACCGACACCAAATTGTTCGAGCCGCGCGACCTGGTGGCCGAAGGTCCGCAGGGCTGGATACCGGACAACCTGCCGCGCGGCGCAAAGCTGGGTTACGACCCCTGGCTGCACACCCAGCATGGTGTGATGCATCTGAAGGCCGCGGTGGAAAAAGCCGGCGGCACGTTGGTTGCGGTGGACTCCAACCCCATCGATACAGTGTGGAGCGATCAGCCCGCGCCGCCCGCCACCCCAGCCAAACCGCATGCCTTCAATCTGGCGGGCGAACAGAGCGAGGCAAAGCGGTTGCGCCTGGGCGACGGCCTGAAAAAGGCGGGCGTCGAGGCGGCCGTGATCACCCTGGCGGATTCGGTCTGCTGGCTGCTGAACATTCGCGGCCATGATGTGCCGCACACGCCTTTCACCTTGGCGTTCGCGATCCTGCATGAAGATGGCGGCGCCGACTTGTTCCTGGATCCCGCCAAGCGCAATCCCGAACTGATGGCGCATCTGGGAAATTCGGTGCAGGTCCATGCGCCGTCGGAATTCGCCGCCGCGCTGGATGCGATGAAGGACAAGAGTGTCCTGATCGATCGGTCCACCGCCGCCGCGGCGATTTTCGACCGGCTGACCAAAACGGGCGCCAAGATCAAACAGGGTGCCGATCCCTGCCAATTGCCCAAGGCCTGCAAAAACAGCCTGGAAATCGAAGGCATGCGCAAAGCCCATATCCGCGACGGCGCGGCGCTGGCGCGCTATCTCGCCTGGTTCGAGAACAATGCGGCGGGCGGCGAGCTGACCGAAATCCAGGCGGCGGAAACCTTGGAAGGCTATCGTCGCGCCACCGGGGTTCTCAGCGACGTATCGTTCGACACCATTTCCGGCGCGGGCAGCAATGGCGCGATTGTGCATTACCGGGTTACGCGCTCGACCAACCGCACCATCGCACCCGGCGAAATGTTCCTGCTGGATTCGGGAGCGCAATATCCCGACGGCACCACCGACGTCACCCGCACCATCATGGTCGGCGAGCCGACGGCGGAAATGCGCGACCGGTTCACCCGTGTCTTGAAGGGCCATATCGCCCTGGCCACGGCGCGCTTCCCCGAAGGCACCATCGGCATGCAGCTGGACAGTTTTGCCCGCCGCCCCTTATGGGAAGCCGGGCTTGATTATGACCATGGCACCGGCCATGGCGTGGGGTCCTATCTGTCGGTGCATGAAGGGCCGCAGAACATCTCCAAAAAGCCGGTGATGCAGGCCTTGAAGCCCGGCATGGTTTGTTCCAACGAACCCGGCTTCTACAAGACCGGTGCCTTCGGCATCCGCATCGAGAATCTGGTGGTGGTGACGCAGCCGGAGGATTTGGGCGGCGAGCGCAAAATGATGGGTTTTGAGACCATCACTTTGGTGCCCATCGATCTCAATCTGGTGGAATCCGCGCTGCTCACCGATGCGGAACGCGGCTGGCTGAATCTCTATCATGCACGGGTGCGCGACACGATTGCACCGCTGGTGGATGAAGAAGTCCGCAAATGGCTGGATAGAGCGACTAGGGCGATTTAACTCCACTGTCCTTCCCTCGCGCTCGCCGGGGATGACATTAGGAAATCAATTTAAGCCAAGCGTCCTCGTCCAGTACCTGGACACCGTGCTTTTGCGCGTCTTTGAGTTTGGAGCCCGCGCCGGGGCCTCCTGCCGGGTCATCTTTTCCAAGGTGCCGGTGAACACCACCGTCTTGCCCGACACGGGCGAGGATTTGGCCGGCGCCGCCATGTCCATCACCGTCAGCCATTCCAGCAAGCGGCCCAGCGCCTTGACGTTATGCGGCTCGTCGAAGAAATCGTGAATGGCTTCCGCCACCACCCCGCCGATGCCTTCGATATGCTGCAACTCCTCCAGCGCATCGTCGGCGGTCATGCCCTTGAGGAACGCATCCAAACTCAGATACCGCCGCGCCAGCAACCGGGCCGTGGTTTCGCCGACATGACGGATGCCCAAGGCATTGATCAGGCGATCAAGTCCGATGGTGCGGCGGCGCTCGATCGCCGCCATCAGATTCTCGACCACCTTGTCTTCGCGGTCTTCTTTCTTGGTCTTTGTTTTGACCGGGTCCTTGCCCTCGGCGGCGCGGCGTTCCTCGCTGAGCGCGGCGCGATGTGCCGCCAAAACCTTGCTGACTTTTTCCGGCTTCTGGGTCAAAGCGAAAATGTCGGCGGGTTCTTTCAACAACCCCTTGTCATGGAACAGTTCGATCATGGTGCCACCCAGGCCCTCGATATCGAACTGGTCGCGGCCGACGAAATATTTCAGCCGCTCCACCGTCTGGGCGTCGCAGATCAGCCCGCCGGTGCAGCGGCGGTCGACATCCATCTTGCCGGTCTTTTCGTCGACCTCGCGCACGGCATGGCTGCCGCAGACCGGGCATTTGTCGGGGAATTTGTAGGGCTTGGCGCTCTTGGGACGTTTCTCCGGAATGACGCGCAAAATCTGCGGGATCACATCACCGGCGCGCTGGATCATCACGGAATCGCCGATGCGCACGTCCAGCCGTTCGATCTCGTCTTCATTGTGCAGGGTGGCGTTCTGCACCACCACGCCGCCTACCGTCACCGGTTTCAGCCGCGCCACCGGCGCCAGCTTGCCGGTGCGCCCGACCTGGATTTCGATATCTTCCAGCACCGTTTCGGCCTGTTCGGCGGGGAATTTGTGCGCGGTGGCCCAGCGCGGCGAGCGCGAGACAAAACCCAGCCGCTCCTGCAAATCCAGCCGGTCCACCTTGTAGACCACGCCGTCAATGTCATAGCCCAGCTTGGCGCGCCTGCTTTCGATGTCACGATAGAATTTTAGAATCTGACTCAGCGTCTCGCAGCGTTTGACCAGCGGATTGACGATGAAGCCGTATTCCTCGAATTTTTCCAGCATGCCGCTTTGGGTCTTGGCGGGCATTTCCGAAATCTCGCCCCAGGTATAGGCAAAGAAATTCAGCGCCCGCGCGGCGGTGATGGACGGATCGAGCTGGCGCACCGATCCGGCGGCGCTGTTGCGCGGATTGGCATAGGTCGGCTTGCCGTCCTTTTCCTGGCGCTTGTTCAACGCCTCGAAGGCCTTGTGGGTCATATAGACCTCGCCGCGCACTTCCAGCACGGCAGGCGGATTGCCTTTCAGCCGCAGCGGAATGTCGGAGATGGTGCGCAAATTGGCGGTGATGTCCTCGCCCTCGCTGCCGTCGCCGCGGGTGGCGGCCTGTACCAGCACGCCTTTTTCATAGCGCAGGGAGGCGGACAGACCATCGATCTTGGGCTCGGCAGTGACGGCGATTTCGTCATCCTCCTTCAAACCCAGAAAACGCCGCACCCGGCCCAGGAAATCGGCGACATCCTCGTCACTGAAGGCATTGTCCAGGGACAACATCGGCACGCGATGGGTGACCTTGGCGAATTTTTCGGAGGCCTTGGCGCCCACCCGGTGCGACGGGCTGTCGGGCCGCACCAGCAGGGGAAAACGCTCCTCGATCTGCGCATTGCGTTGGCGAAGCGCGTCGTAATCGGCATCGCTTATCTCAGGCGCGTCCTCGCCATGATATTTGCGGTCGTGTTTGGCAATCTCCTTCGCCAGACGGTCGAGTTCCTTTTCCGCCTCCGCAGAGGTTAATTTGTCGACAGCCTTGGCACTCATGCCCGTTTACGCGCTTTCTTCTGCGGCGCGGCTTCCGCCATCAGCCGCTTGGCTGCGGCGCGGGCCTCGGCGGTAACGGCGGCGCCCGACAGCATGCGGGCGATCTCCTCCAGCCGCTCTTCGTCGTCCAGCAATTCGATCCTGGTCTTGTCCTTCGCACGGCTGATGCGGAAATGCCGCGCGGCGCGGGCCGCGACTTGCGGCGAATGGGTCACCAGCAACACCTGGGTCGTCTCGGCCAGGCGCTGCAAGCGTTCGCCCACCGCATCGGCCACCGCCCCGCCCACGCCGCGGTCCACTTCGTCGAACACCATGGCGGCGGGGGACGAGACCTGGGCCAGCGCCACTTTCAGCGCCAGGGAAAAACGCGCCAGCTCGCCGCCCGAAGCAATCTTGGCCAGGCCGCCGAAGCTGGCGCCCTCCACAGTGGCCACTTCAAAAGCGATGCGTTCCAGCCCGGAGGCGAGCCCCTTATCGTCTTCCAATTTTTCCAGGGCGACGCGGAAGCGGGCATGGCCCAGCTTCAAGGGTGCCAATTCCCCCGCCACGGCGACTTCCAGCTTTTTGGCGGCGCCTTCGCGGGATCTCGACAGTTTGCGCGCCGCGGTCAGGTAAGCCTCGCGCGCCGCAGCGGCTTTGCTTTCCGCCTGTTTGATCTGGCCGCCGCCGCCCGTCAGGGCTTCCTGCTTGGCGACATATTCGTCGCGGATCGCGGGCAATTGATCCGGCGTCACGCCATATTTGCGCGCCAGCGCGCGCAACGCGAACAACCGCTCTTCCTTGCGTTCCAGCGCGCCGCTGTCGCTGTCCAGCCGCGACAGCAGCGAATCCAGCTCCCGCCGCGCCTCTTCCGCCAGGGCATAGGCCTGTTCCAGCGCGGTTTCGGCGGGGGCGGCGATCTTGCGCGCTTCCGGATTCATCCGCGACAATTTCTTGAGCGCCTGGGCCAGCGCGGTTTGCGCCCCGCGCTCGCTGGACAACAGGTCCAGGGCGGCAGAAACCTCTTCCACAATCCGCGCCGCATTCATCATCAAGGCGCGCTCACCGGCCAGGCTTTCTTCCTCGCCCGCTTGCGGATCGAAATCGGACAATTCATTGGCGGCGGCGCGGACAAAATCGGCTTCGGCCGCGGCGCGCGCCGCCATCGCCTTCCACTCCGCCAACGCGGCCAGCGCCGCCGACCATTCGCCGTGCAAGGCGGCGCCCGTCTGCGTGTCGCCATTCCAACCGCCGAACCCGTCCAGCAAGGCGCGATGGGTGGCGATGTCGAACAGGCCGCGATCGTCCTGCTGGCCATGCACTTCCAGCAACAAACCGCCCAGGTCTTTCAGCAGACCGACGCCGACCGCCTCGTCATTGATAAAGGCGCGGCTGCGGCCATCGCCGGCCAGGGTCCGGCGCAGCACCAGTTCATTGTTGTTATCTGGGCCGGTCTCCATCGACTGATCGCGCAGCAGAGCCCAGGCGGGATGATTCTTTTCCGGTTCGAACACGGCGGTGGCGGAACCCTGATTGGCGCCCACCCGCACCGTGGCGCGGCCGCGTCCGCCCACCGCCAGGCCCAGAGAGTCCAGCAAAATGGATTTGCCCGCCCCGGTCTCGCCAGTCAGCACATTCAGGCCTGGCGCGAATTCCAGCGCCGCCTGCTCGATCAATACAATATCGCGGATGGTCAGCGCTGCTAGCACGCTCGCCTGCCGAATCTAGAATACGCGACGGAAAGCCTGACTGATCCAGGAGCGGTTGTCTTCCACCGGCCGCAAGTTACGCCCTTTCAGGATGCCATAGGCGATCTTGTACCATTCCGACCCGGGATAGTTGCGCCCCAGCACGGCGGCGGCGGTCTGGGCCTCGCTGTCCAGGCCCAGGCTGTAATAGGCCTCGCAGAGGCGCTCCAGGGCTTCGGCGATCTGGGGCGTGGTCTGATACTGGTCCACCACGCTGCGGAATCGGTTGATGGCGCCGATAAAGTCGCCTTGCTTGAGGTAATAACGCCCCACCGCCATTTCCTTGCCCGCCAGATGGTCGTTGGTCAGGTCGATCTTGAGGGTGGCATCACGGGCATATTCGGTATCGGGGAAACGCTGCACCACGTCCTGCAGCGCCACCAGCGCGCCTTCGGTGTTGG
>CBHTTW010000162.1:0-6159 GCA_966096025.1 uncultured Alphaproteobacteria bacterium
CGGTGAAGCCGTCGGTCACCACCACATCCACCGTGCCCTTGGCGATGTCGTCGCCTTCGACAAAACCTTCAAAGGCCATGGGCAAGTTGGAATCGCGCAGGATCTGGGCGGCGGCGCGCACCGCTTCATTGCCCTTCTGGTCTTCTTCCCCGACATTGAGAATGCCCACGGTGGGCTTGGCCAGGCCAAACACGGCATGGGCGAAGGCTTCGCCCATCACCGCGAAATCCACCAGCATTTCCTCGCCGGCCGTCACATTGGCGCCGACATCCAGCACGATGCACTGGCCCTTCACGGTCGGCCAGATCACCGCGATGGCGGGACGCGAAATGCCGTCGATGATGCCCAGCCCGAACATCGACACCGCCATCAAGGCGCCGGTATTGCCGGCGCTGATCGCGACATCGGCATCGCCCGATTTGAGCGTCTGGATGGTGTGCCACATGGAGGTGTCCTTGCCCCGGCGCAGCACATGGCTGGGCTTGTCCTCCATCGAGACCTTGCCCGGCGCATGTCGCACCGTGACGCGGCCCTTGAGTTTGGGCTGACGCGCGATCAGCGCATTCAACTGCGCTTCATCGCCATGCAGGATGAACTGGACGTTGGAATGACGCTGAATGGTCTTGAGCAGCGCACTCACGACCGCACCGGGACCGGCTTCGCCGCCCATTGCATCAATTGAGACGGTCAGGGCGCGGGTCACGGCCACCTTTTCGAAAAAAGGGGCCGCTAGCTCTTGGCCTTCACGACTTCGCGGTCGGCATAATGGCCGCAGGAACCGCAAACGTGATGCGGACGCTTGGGCTCGCCGCAATTGGGGCAGTCGCCATGGGCGGCAGCCGTAAGGGCATGGTGCGAGCGGCGCATGTTGCGGCGCGACGGCGAGGTTTTTCGTTTCGGGACCGCCATGGCGGGGAATCTCCTAAAGGCCCCCGCCAAATCCTGGCTGGGAGCGAAAACAGGGGGGGTGGGTAGCAGGAAAGGCGGTGAACTTTCAAGCCAAAAGCCGGGTCTGGGAAGGGGTTTAGGCCCTTATTTCAGACCTTTCAGCACGGCAAAGGGGCTCTGGGGAGCCTCACTTTCCCCCTTTTTGGGGGTGAATTCCACACCAGAGCGCCTGGGATAGGGGTCCAGGGACAAAGCGAACTCCTCCAGGGCCGGGACGGCCAGGTCCTGGTGCAGGCTGGTGATCTCCTCCGGCCCCTCCTCCAGGTCGTCCAGGACGGTCTCCGATTCGTCCCCCTTGGCCCCGGCCTGGTCGGGCCGGTGGCGGGCCGGGCCGACAAAGACCAGCTCACGGCTGAAGCTGCGCTCGATATGGGCGGGCACCGGCTCCAGGCTGACGACACAGCTTTGGGTCACATCGGCGTCCAGGAAGAACGCCAGGCCGAAGCGGTTGGGCTCCAGTTTTTTGATCTCCACCCGCACCGCCAGTTTTTCCACCGACAGGATGCCGGCCCATTTGGCGATGCCGGCGCGCTCGGCTTCACCGGCGGAGAAATGCACCTCGTCACCGGCATGTCCCAGCCGGGCGAGATTGTAGGAATGGCTGAGCGGAAGGCCTTGGGTCATGGCGTTCTATATAGTCGGCAACTTGATTTGAGGAAGTGGCCCGAAATCGATTGTATCGGGCAAGGATTGGCGCAGGCTGGCGCGGGCGCGCATTGCATAAGCGGCGAGTGCCTGGGCGCGATGATCGACACCAGCCCCGCGCCAGAGATTCCTGGCCAGCGCCTGTGCCAGCTCTGCATCATCCTTGGCCGCATCGTAAACCGTCATGCGTCCGTAGAAAGCCTTGGCCATGGCTTTGAGCTTATGGCCGATGCCCATATCGCCCACGCCCTGTTCGCGCATGGCTTCGTCAAAGCCGGTAAAAATGATGTCGGTGAGCGCCTGGGCGGCGGGGGAGGTTTTGAGTTCCGACAGCACCATCCAGGCATGGAAGGCCAGCACATCGAAGCGGCCATCGATGCTGTCGGCCACGCCGAAATTCGCGAAAAACACCGGTTCCCGGGCGCGGGCGACCAGCCCGTCATAAAGGGCGCGGCCATTTTTCTTGCGCGCAGCCGAATTCCTGAGCAAATTCAACATCGATTGTTCCCGGTTTGGCCCCGATAGGGGTCGGACCCTTGTCAGGCCGCCGCCTGGAGGTTAGCACATTGACGCTGTCCAAGGTCCAAGCATGAAGTCCATTTCGCTCAAACTGATCTGTGGCGCCTCCCTGGGTTTGCTGATTGCCTGCGCGCCGGTGATCAGCCAGCGCGGCTATATCCCCGATCCCGCCAATGAGGGTTCGATCAAGGTCGGCACCGATACCAAGACCACGGTGCAGGAGCGGCTGGGCTATGCCTCCACCACCGCCACCTTCGGCAATGACAGCTGGTATTACATTTCCTCCACCGAAAAACAGGTCGCCTTTTTCACTCCCACGGTGCTCAAGCGCCAGGTCGTTGCGGTCTATTTCGACAAGGGTAACAAGGTGACCGGTGTGCGCCATTACGCGCTCAAGGATGGCCATGTGATCACCTTCGAATCCCGCGAGACCCCGGCGCGCGGCCGCGAGACCACTTTCCTGCAGGAATTGCTCAAGGCGACACCGGGCTCTTCCGCCACCAATATCCAGGAAACCAATCCTGGCAATGGTGGTGGTCCGGTTCCTTAGTTTTACCCCCTCCGGCCTTCGCAACTTTGCCGTGGTGCTCGGCGTCGATACGCTGTCGCTATCGACCCTGCGCGCCACGGCGTTGCTACGGCCACCTCCCCCGCCTGCGTGCTTACGCACGCGCGAGGGAGGCGGGTCTTCGCCTAGCCGCTGATAGCGCTATAGTCGCCTCACAAAACGGGGCGGGACGCATGAAATCACTAGCCTTCGCGATTGGCTTGCTGGCTGCCACGCCAGCCTGGAGCGCGCCCCTGCTCCATCCCATGTTCGCCGATCATGCGGTGCTGCAACGCGACCAGCCGATCCGCCTCTATGGCCAGGCCAAGGCCGGAAGCGAAATCCGCATCGAGCTGGGCAATCAAAGCACGGTGGCGCGCGCCGATGCCGGCGGACAATGGAGTGCAACCCTGGCCGCGATGCGCGAAGGCGGACCTTACAGTCTGCGCGCCAGCGGCGGCGGCGAGAGCCAGCAGATCGACGACGTGCTGGTGGGCGACGTCTTTCTTTGCACCGGCCAATCCAACATGCAGCTTGGCCTGCGCCGCGCCGCCAATGCCGAAGCCGAGATCGCCGCCGCCAGTGACAGCCAGGTGCGCGAACTGGCGATCGACCGTGTCGCCAGCCCCAAGCAGCTTGCGGCTTTTTCCACGCCGGTGGCTTGGAAAGTGCAATCGCCGCAGACGGCCGGCGATTTTTCCGCCAGCTGTTTCTTTTTCGCGCAACAGTTGCGCAAGACGGTGAAGGCGCCGATCGGCCTGATCGTGGCCGCCTGGGGCGGCACCCGCGACCGCGGCTGGGTCAGCGCGCCGACCTTGCGCGCGCTTGGCCCCTATAGCGACGATCTCGACATGCTGGCGCTGTATCAACGCGATCCCGCCGCCGCATCGCGCCGCTGGGATGCAGCCTGGGAAAGCTGGTGGTTGAGCCACAGCAGCGACAAGGTTTGGACGGCGGACACTTCATCCTGGCCGGTGGCGCCGCAGGATTTGGGACCTTGGGGTAGCTGGCCGGGTCTTGCTTTGCCCGAGGGCAGCGCGGAAGCCGGTGTCGGCTTTGTCGGGCAGTTGTGGCTTTCCACCCATGTGCGTTTGACCAAAGCGCAAGCGGCACAGGCGGTCAGCCTGGAACTGGGCCGCGCCAATGAAGAGGAAAAAAGCTGGGTCAATGGCGTTGGGCTAGGCGGTTCCTCGCAGCAACCCAATGCCAACCATCCCTTGCCGGCCGGCCTTTTGCGCGAAGGCGACAACAGCATCACGCTGAATATTTTCTGCAGCTGGAAGAATTGCGGGCTCAGCGGCCCCGCGTCGACGCGCTTCATCGCGCTGAGCGACGGCAGCCATGTAGCCCTCGACCAGCCCTGGCGTTACAAGCCGGTGGAGACTTTGATCGCGCCGCAACTGCCCTGGGGCCCGATGCATGGCGTGGGGCTGCAATATAACGGCATGATCGCGCCCATCGGGCCTTATGGAGTCAAAGGCGCGATCTGGTACCAGGGCGAGTCCAATCTCTACTTCGCGCAGAATTATCAAAAGACCCTGTCGGCGATGATGGCGGATTGGCGCCGGCAGTTCGGCGCCACCCTGCCCTTTTTGATTGTGCAGATTCCCGATTACGGCCCCACCCCGACCCAGCCGGTGGAGTCGCTCTGGTCGGATGTGCGCGAAGCCCAGCGCAAAACCGCCGAGGCCGATACACGCGCCGCCTTGGTGGTGACGTTCGATATCGGCGATCCCAAGAACCTGCATCCGCCGAACAAGCAGGACATCGGGCGCAGACTGGCGATTGCCGCACGGCATCTGATCTATGGCGAGAGCGTTGCGCCGTCCGGCGCGCGGGTGGTGTCGGCAAAACGCAGCGGCGATTCCGTGACGATTGCATTCCGCGATGTCACCGGCGCGCTGAAGGCCTATAACGGCCAGCCCAATGCCTTCGAATTGTGTGACGCCGCGCGCTGCCGCTGGGCGGAAGGCCGCCTGGCGGGCAATACGGTGAGCCTGTCCGATGCGGGAAATGCAACGCGCGTGCGCTATTGCTGGGGCGACAGTCCAGTCTGTACCTTGACGGACGAGTCGGCGCTTCCCGCCGGTCCGTTTGAAGTCCCCATCCAATAGGTAGCGCGATGATCACCCTTCACCCCGTCACTTTGGAGCGGGACGGTGTGCGGCTGGAGCCTTTGACCCAGGATCATGCCGCGGGCATCGCCGAAGCGGTGAAAGACGGCGAGTTGTGGAAATTGTGGTTCACCCAGATTCCCGATCCCGCCGGTGTGGCCGCCTATATCGACAAGGCGCTGGAAGAACAGCGCCGGGGCACCATGCTGCCCTGGGCGGTCAAATCCGGCAGCCGGGTGATCGGCTGCACCCGCTATCACGACATACTGGCGGAGGTGGACCGGGTCGAGATCGGCTACACCTGGTACATCGCCAGCCTGCAGCGCACCCGCATCAATACCGTGTGCAAATTGCTGCTGCTCTCGCATGCCTTCGACACACTGGGATGCGGTGTGGTGGGGCTTCGCACCGATGGGTTCAATATCCGCTCCCAGCGCGCCATCGAGGGCCTGGGCGCCAAGAAGGACGGCGTGCTCCGCCATCACCGCCGCCGCGCCAACGGCACCTTCGGCGACACGGTGATTTACAGCATCCTGGCGGCGGAATGGCCGAGCGTGAAAGCCAATCTGGAATTCCGCCTGGAACGGAATAAGGCCGGCTAACAAAAAAGGCGCGGCGAATGATCACCGCGCCTTTCCCGTTCAAGCAATCAAATCAGCCCAGATGGGCCAAGGTGGCGAGCAGCAACAGCGCCACGATATTGGTGATCTTGATCATCGGATTGACGGCCGGGCCGGCGGTGTCCTTGTAGGGATCGCCGACCGTGTCGCCGGTCACCGCGGCCTTGTGGGCGTCGCTGCCCTTGCCGCCATGATGGCCGTCTTCGATGTACTTCTTGGCATTGTCCCAGGCGCCGCCGCCCGAGGTCATGCTGATCGCCACAAACAGGCCGGTGACGATCACGCCCATCAGCATGGCGCCGACGGCATTGAAGGCCTGGGTCTTGCCGGCAATCCAGTTCACGAACACGAACAGGACGATGGGCGAAAACACCGGCAGCATGGACGGGATCACCATTTCCTTGATCGCGGCCTTGGTCAGCAGGTCCACGGCGCGGGCATAGTTGGGCTTCTGGGTGCCCTGCATGATGCCCGGCATTTCGCGGAACTGCTTGCGCACTTCCTCGACAACCGAACCGGCGGCGCGGCCCACCGCCGTCATCGCCATGCCGCCGAACAAATAAGGCAGCAGGCCGCCGAACAACAGGCCCACCACGACCCAGGGATCGGACAGGCTGAAGGTCGGCAGCTCAAGACCGGCGAAGAAGCCGGTGCCCTGGGCGGCGAAATACTTCAGGTCCTGGGTATAGGCCGCGAACAGCACCAGCGCGCCAAGGCCGGCCGAACCGATGGCATAGCCCTTGGTGACGGCCTTGGTGGTGTTGCC
>CBHTTW010000163.1:0-6158 GCA_966096025.1 uncultured Alphaproteobacteria bacterium
CGGGCGACAAGCTGCCGGTGGTGGTGTGGATTCACGGCGGCGGCTTCCAGGAAGGTTCCATCAACTTCGACGTCTATGGCGGCGAGCCGCTGGCAAAGAAGGGGGTGATCTTCATGGGCATCTCCTATCGCGTAAATATCTTCGGCAATATGGCGCATCCCGAACTGACGGCCTCGTCGGGCCATGGCGCCTCGGGCAATTACGGGTTGATGGACCAGATCGCCGGGTTGAAATGGATTCAGCGCAATATCGCGGCCTTAGGCGGCGATCCCGCCAAGGTCACGGTGATGGGCCAGTCAGCAGGCGCCATGGCGGTGGATCTGCTGCAATCCTCGCCGCTGGCGCGCGGGCTCTATTCCAATGTCGTTGCCCTGTCGGGCGGCTATCACGGCGTCGCCGCGCCGCATTTGGAAAATCTGGCGGAGACCGAAGCCAAGGGGGTGAGTCTGCAACAGGCGATGAAGGCCAAGGATGTCGCCCAGATGCGTACCATTCCCGCCGATCAGATCACCAACATCGCCGCCGCCAACAAGATCGTCTTCAGTGGTCCCACGATCGAGAATTATGTCGTGCCCGGCAATCCGGCCGACATCTATGCCGCGGGCAAACAGAGCGATGTGCCGCTGTTGTTGGCCTCTGTGGGCAACGATATTTTCAGCAAGACCGAGGTCACCGATGCCCGCACCTTGGCGGACTATCGCCAGGCGGCCGTAACGGTCTATGGGGCCGATGCGGAACAGTTCCTGAAACTGTTCCCGGCCAAGAATGACACGGAAGCGGCGGCGCAGGCCCAGGCCGTGGCGCGGATTTCCGGCTTCGGCATTGTGGCGCGCGATTGGGCCAAGGACGCGGCGGCCAAAGCCACATCCCCGATCTGGCTGGTACAGTACAACCATCCCCATCCCTACCCGCCGGGGGTTGTGATCACCGACATGGACGTCAAGACGGCGGGGGCCTACCACAATTCCGACCTGCCCTTCTGGTACGGTACCCTGGATTCCCTGAATCTGTTCCGCCGTACCCGGGACTGGACGCCTTATGATTACAAATTGTCCAACCAGATGCAGGACGTGGTGGTAGCTTTTGCCAGGACAGGCAATCCGGTGACGGCGGAGGCGAAGATTCCGCGCTATGATCCCAAACGCGAGCAGCGCCTGGTGTTCGGCGATGCCGGCCTTAACGTTGAAACGCTGAACCCCAAGCAAGTGGACTTTATTGAAAACCATCCGCAGAAGCGGAATTGACAGGGAGCCTTATGATGACAAGCCGCCGTGAATTTCTAGCCGGTGCCGCCGCCAGCCTCGCTGCCGCGCCTTTTGCCGCCACGCCGGTCCTGGCCCAGCGCCGTCTGTTGTTGGGCTTGCAGCTCTATACCGTGCGCGCCGACCTGGCCAAGGATTATGAAGGCACCTTGAAGCTGGTCAAAGCCGCCGGTGTCCGCAAGGTGCAGGCCAACCTGACCATGAGCGGGAAGACGTCTCAGCAGCAGCGCAAGCTGTATGACGAGATGGGCTTCATCTGGGACAGCATCCATGCCAGCGGCGATGCGCTGCGCAATAACGCGCAAGCCACCATCGACGAAGCCAAGGCGGCGGGGATCAAGAACATCACCTGTTCCTTCCCGCTCTATCCCGCCGACCGCGCCGTGATCATGGCCGGTCCCACCCTTGACGACTGGAAAAAGAATATCGACACCTTCAACACCATCGGCGGGTTATGCAAAAAGTCGGGTCTCACCCTCGGCTATCACAACCACAATCTGGAATTCCGCAAGATCGGCGACGTGGTGCCTTACGACCTGTTAATCAAGGAGACCGATCCGGCGCTGGTCAGCATGGAAATGGATATCGGCTGGGTGGTCGCGGGCGGCGCCGATCCGGTCGCCTATCTGACCAAATTTCCCAAGCGCTACAGCGCGGTTCATATCAAGGATCTCAAGAGCGCCGGTATTCCCAACGTCAACGGCAAGATGGAAAGCGCCGTTATCGGCAAGGGCATCATCGACTGGAGCAAAGTGCTTCCGGCGGTGAAAAAGAGCTCCGTCACCAGCGCTTATCTGGAACTTGAGGAACCCTACGATCCTTCGCCCATCGGCATGGTCCAGCAGAGCGCCGCTTATTTAAAGGGCAAGCTCTGATCCATCCGTGCAGTCTGCAAAGGAAGGCGGCCCGCAAGGCCGCCTTCCTTTTATGCATTCGGCGTGGGACAGGTGGCCGAACGCATCAATCAGCTGGGCGGCACACCCAACTTCAATCCCGAAGGTCTGCTCACCCGCTCGGCCTCGCAATATGTCGAAGGCGAGAATTTGGTGGACATGATCAAGGAGAACCTGGTCGCCGAACGCATTGCGATCGACCATTCCCGCGAGCTGATCCGTTATTTCGGCGACGACGATCCCGGCACCAGGACAATGCTGCAAGGCATCCTGCGCGTCGAGGAAGAGCATGCCGACGATATGCATGACCTTCTCGCCACGCATGAAGGCCAACCGTTGGTATAGGGCCAGGCTTTGCCGCCGCGCTGCAACGCAGCGAAGATTAAAAGTCGCCCGAATGCGCGCCGGCGGCATATTGCCCTCGGCCCATGGCCGTATACACTCCCGCCGCAACCCATGACGCCATAGAGCGCGGGTTTACTGGGGAGGTCTCTCGTGAAGAAATATCTGGCGGCGACAGCTGCCATTTCTCTGCTGCTCGGCACGGCCACGGCATCGGCGCAGGTCGCCGCCACCGTCCAAAATGTTCCGGACCTTCCTTATGAAGCGGTGCCCGGCTTCTTCCACGGCATTCCCGCCGGCGATTATCTGGGCGAGCTGCAAGGCATCGCCACCAATTCCAAGGGGCACATTTTCGCGTTCTTCCGCGGCCCCAATTCGCGGCTGTGGGAATTCGACCAGACCGGCAAGTTCGTCAAGGAGATCGGCAAGGATTTCTACGGCTTCATGTTCGCCCATTCGGTGCGCGTCGACCGTCACGACAATATCTGGACGGTGGATGAGGGCACCAATGTGGTGGCCAAGTTCGATCCCACCGGTTCCAAAGTCTTGATGGTGATCGGCCATCATCCCGATGCGGCGCTGGGCCCGATCGCCTCGCCGCGCGGCCCCAACGCCCCGGCGGAGAAATACACACTGTGCCGCCCCACCGATGTCGCCTGGGATATGCAGGACAATATTTTCATCGGTGACGGCTACTGCAACAACCGCGTGGTCAAATATGACAAGAACGGCCGCTTCCTGGCGCAGAACGGCAGCGAAAAGGTCGGCAAGGGCCAGAATGAATACAACCTGCCGCACGGCTTGCAGGTGGACCGCGCCGGCAATGTCTATGTCGCCGACCGCGGCAATGCCCGTTATGTCGTGTTGGACAATAATCTGAACTGGAAGACCAGCTACAACAATGTCGGCAGCGCCTGGTCGGCCTGCGTCTCGAACGGCCAGCATCAGTATCTGTTCGCCAACAACGCCAATCCCAACGGCAATCCGCCGGGCAGCTGGTCCCGCACCGGCCAGATTTACAAGATGGAATTGGACGGCACGGTGCTGGGCAAATTCGGCTTCGCCGGAAAATTGGCGCCGGGCTTTCAGGTGGTCCACATGATCGATTGCCGCAATCCCGACATGCTCTATACGGGCGAAATCGAATCCTGGCGCATGCAGAAATTCGTCCTGAAGGGGAGCAAGTAACATGAAGCGTCTCGCAACCCTTCTTTTGGCCGCCGCCGCGGCGCTGTCGGTTCCCGCCGCCGCCCAGGACATCTCCTTCACCGGCTCGGAGCCGCTGCAACTGCCGCGCAATGTCTTTTTCGGCGCGGTGGCGGGTGTCGCCACCGATTCCAAGGGCCAGGTCTTCGTCTATTCGCGCACCGGCACGCCGGTGGCGACCCTGGGGGGCGCGCGTCCCTTTGTGCGTGGCGGTTCGGTGCTGAGCCATTTCGACCAGAACGGCAAATTCGTCCGTTCGGTGGGTCAGAACCTGTATGGCGCGCTCGCCGCCGCCGCGGTGCGGGTGGACCGCAACGACAATATCTGGATCGTGGACACCTATAGCGGCATGGTGATCAAGTTCGATCCCCAGCTGCGTATCCTGATGATGCTGGGCAGAAAGCCGGAGTCGGTGGAAGTCCCGGCGGGGCCCAATACCGGCCGCGCCCCGGCGGGCGCTCCGGCCGCCTCGGGCATGCAGAGCGATCTGTTCGAAAATCCCACCGATGTGGCCTTCGACAATGACGGCAACATCTTTGTCGCCGACGGCACCGGCAATGCCCGTGTCGCCAAGTTCGACCGCAATGGCGTGTTCGTGAAAAGCTGGGGCGGCCGCGGCAGCGGCAACGATCAGTTTGCCACCGCGCGCTCCATCGCGGTGGATGCGTCGGGCAATGTCTATGTCGCGGACCGCGGCAACAACCGCATCCAGGTGTTCGACAATAGCGGCGCCTATAAGAGCAGCATCACCACCGCGGGCAATCCCCAGGCGATCTGCATCTCGCCCGGCACGCATCAGTATCTTTTTGCCTCCAACTCCAATCCCGTGAACGACATCGACGCAGGCGGTGAAATCTACAAGCTGGAACTGTCCGGTACGGTGGTGGGCAAGTTCGGCCGCGCCGGCCGGGTGCTGAAGGAATTCAATGCCGCCAACGCCATCGATTGCCGTTCCGCCAATCAGCTCTATGTGGCGGAAATGGGCAACTGGCGGGTGCAGAAGATCAATCTTCCGTAATCAGGACCGTCGCGCGCCCTCTTTGTATACAAGTCCGCTTCGGATCGGCCGCAATTTGCTGCTGCTGCGAAGTAGAGAAGTTTTTGCGTCTGGGCCAAACCTCGCTAGGATTGCAAGCGCCAGACCGGCCAATAATGTGGGGAGGGGACGTTGACTCAAAAACATTCCACGCGAGGCGCGTGGCTGATCGTAGCGGCATCGCTGATTACGATGGCCATCTGCGTCTACGACTATTACACGCCCGAGACCGGCCTGATCGGCACCGGCGGCGTCGTGCTGGTCGCGGTTGCCGGCCTGCTGATGTTCCTGGCCTCGCTGGTCATGGCTTTGGTGCCCAACCGCTCCTGCGCGCTGCAGTGGTTCCTGGTGGTGTCCATCATCCTGGATATCGTCGGTTCCTCCGTCGCCGGCTATTTCCTGGAAAGCCCCGTGATCATGGCCGCCCAGGCCCTGGCACTGATCGGCTGGTTGATGAACGTGATCGGCGACGCCGCCGACCGCAGCGTGGAGATTGACGATGTCGAAGATTAAAACCTTTGCCCTTGGCGCGCTGGGCCTCGCCGCCGCTGTTGCCGCCGTCACCTTTATGCCTTCCATCACCGCGATCGCGCAGAATGGCGGCGTGGTGGCATCCGGCGATGAGCAAACCTGGGATGCCTTTGGCGGCAACCAGCAGGCGCAGAAATATTCCAGCGCCACCCAGATCACGCCGGAAAACGTGAAAGACCTGAAACGGGCCTGGAGCATCCATACCGGCGATGTTTCCAGTGGCATGCGCTCGACGACCTGGGGCGCGACGCCGCTCTTCGTCAACAACACGGTCTATGTCGGCACGCCCTGGTACCGGATCGTCGCGGTGGAGCCCGACACCGGCAAGGAAAAGTGGCACTACGCCACCCATGGCGGCGAGGGACCGCCGGAAAATCAGGGCCTGAAGAATCGCGGCGTGGCCTATTGGTCCGCGTCCGACCCGCAGGCCGGCCAGGCCTGCCAGAAGATGGTCTATATCGGCACCATGACCGGCGAACTGCATGGCGTGGATGCCGACACCGGCAAGCCTTGCGCCGGCTTCGGCAAGAATGGCGTGGTCGACGTCAATGCCTGGGCGCCCAAGAACAGCAAGTGGAAGATCGGCCTGCTGCAACCGCCCGCCGTCTATAAGGACACGCTGATCCTGGGCTGGGCCGGCAACGACTGGGTCTACAAGACCGAAAATCCCGGCACGGTCTATGGCATCGACGCGCGCACCGGCGCGATGAAATGGACCTTCAACATCATCCCGCCCGACATGGAAGACCAGACCGGCACCGCCAATGTCTGGGCCTCCATCTCGGTCGATCCGGAAACGGGCCTGGCCTTCCTGCCGACCTCTTCGCCCAGCCCGAACTATTATGGCGGCGACCGGCTGAAGGAGATGCCCTATGCCACGGCGACCGT
>CBHTTW010000164.1:0-6076 GCA_966096025.1 uncultured Alphaproteobacteria bacterium
TCAAAAAAAAGCGTTTGGGCCAAGGCATTTACTAGGGTGCAGCGCACCATTTGCCTTTCGCCCCGTCACCGAAGAAGCGGGGTTAGATGTTCCAGGTCGAGGCGACATGGCTGGGGTCCTCTTGGGAATTCCGCTCCGCCATGAGGAAATTGTAATAGCCGCACCCGCCGCCGGGATATTCGCGGCAGATGGCGGGACGGGCATGGTAGATGGTGCAGCACCGTTTCTTGATATCGAAAAAGCGGCAGGTCTTGCCGAAGTGGGGGTCACCCTTGCGCCGCATGGCATAGGGTTCCTCGCCATCCACCTTGGTGAATTTCTTACGGGCCGTCTCGAAGTCCAGTCCGAAGTGATCGGCCAGGCGCTGCACATCGCGCTTCTTAAGCGGGATCAGGGGATAGGAGCAGCAATAGCCCGGACATTTTGTACAATTATAGGATACCACGTGAAAATCGCCTGCTGCGCTGCTGAACCCTCTGGTAGCATGAACGCATGACATCTCCATCGGGTTCATTGCGATGGCGACGCCATGACGCGCTTGCACCCGGGCTCACGGGCTGTATCGACCGCTAATGGCCAACTCGCCGATCTTTTTCGACGCTTCGGGGCGCCGCGCGGCCCGTATCCGGATTCTTGCCTGGATTGTAGGCATTGCGCTGCTCGTTATTTCGGTGGGCTTCGCCGTCAGCCTGGCCTTGGCGCCGCCGGTCGCCGGATTGAATCTGCCGGGCCACCCGGCTCCGGCCAATCTCTTGAAGCGCGCCCAGAAGCCCGGCCTGCTTGCGCGCGCCGAGCGGCTCGCCACGGCGGCGCGCAAACAGCGGCTGGAAGAGATCGCGCGGCTTCACCGCAATCAGAGCGCTTTGCCCAGCCGCGCCTTGCCCGCCATTCTGAAACCGCAAAAGGACCGCCCGCTGGCGATCGGCTTCTATACCAACTGGCAGGGCAAGGACGATCCCAGCTGGCCGTCGCTGAAGCGCTCGCTGAAAAACCTGGATTGGGTGATCCCCAGCTGGATGTCGCTGGACGGTCCGCAGCTGCAATTTCAGATTCGGCTTGACCGCCGCGCCCTGGATTTCATCCGCGCCGCCAAGCCTTCGGTCGCGATCCTGCCCATGATCCAGAATGCAACCTTGGGCAAATGGGACGGGGAAGGCTTGGCCAAGCTTCTGGCCGACCGCGGTCGCAGCGATAGGCTGCTCGAACAGATCGTACAATTTATCGCCGCCAACAAGCTGCAGGGCGTGACGGTGGATTTTGAGGAAGTGCCCGTGTCCGCGCACCAGGATCTGCAGGATTTTCTCACCCGCATGTCGGCGGCCTTCGCCCCGCATGACTGGATCATCGCCCAGGCCGTGGTCTTCGACGATGAGCAATGGCCCTATAAGACCTTCGCCGACATCGTCGATTACACCATGCTGATGGCCTATGATCAGGTGGATCAGAGCGGCCCCGCCGGTTCCATTTCGAGCCAGGACTGGTTCGAAAAGACGCTGGACAAGCGCATGCGCCAGCTGCCGCCGGATTCCACCATCGTCACCATCGGGTCCTGGGCCTATGACTGGGCGGGCAAGAATACCGCTTCCGTTCTCAGTTTCGAATATGCCATGGCCTCGGCGCGCGACAATGGCGCCACCGTGCTGTTCGATCCCGCCACCAACAATCCGCATTTCAGCTACAACGACAATGACGGCGTCCATCAGGTCTGGTTCCTGGACGGCGTCACCGCCTTCAATCAGATACATGCCGCCGATCCCTATCGCCCGGCCGGTTATGCCTTGTGGAAACTGGGCTATGAGGATCCCAGCATCCTGCCCCTGATGGGCCGGCCTTATGACTCGCCCGCGCCCGACAGCCTCAAGCGCATCGCCAACAATCTGGAAGATGTCGATTTCGACGGCGACGGCGAGATATTGCAGGTGGTGGGCGATCCCACCTTGGGCGCGCGCAGCCTCACCATCGAAAAAGGCACCGGCGATATTGTCGATGAACGCTATGACAGCCTGCCCACCAGCTATGTGATCCGCCGGGTCGGCGGCGGCGACCGGAAAAAACTGGCGCTGACCTTCGATGACGGGCCCGATCCGGAATGGACGCCCTCCATCCTTTCGATCCTCAAGGAAAAGAAAGCGCCCGCGACCTTCTTCATGATCGGCTCCAATATGGAGGCGCATCCCGGCCTGGTGCAGCGCGTGATGGCGGATGGTCATGAGGTGGGCAATCACACCTTCACCCATCCCAACCTGGCCGATACCTCGCTGCCCGCGACGCGGCTGGAGTTGAACGCCACCCAGCGTCTGTTCCAGGCGCTCACCGGGCGCTCAATGCGCTTCTTCCGCTCTCCCTATCTCACCGATGCCCGCCCCTCGGACGCCGAGGAGATCGAACCGATCAAGGAGGCCCAGTCGCTGGGCTATATCGAAGTGACCGCCAATCTGGACACGCTGGATTGGGAAGAGCGATCGGTCGAACAGATGATGGATCAGGTGTTCAAGGCGCTGAACAGCCCCAATCCCGACCTGCGCGGCAATGTGGTGCTGATGCATGATTCCGGCGGCGACCGCAGCAGGACCCTGGTGCTGCTGCCACGGCTGATCGATGCGCTAAGGGGCCAGGGTTACAGCTTTGTGCCTTTGTCCGAGTTGGCGGGGAAAAAGCGCAACGATGTGATGCCGCGCCTGCCGCTGACCATATCGCTCTATGCCGACCGCGCCGTGTTCATGACCATCAGCTATGTCGCGCAGTTTCTTTATTACTGTTTCCTGGGCGCCATCGTGCTGGGTGTGGCGCGGCTTTTCGCGCTGGTGGGCCTGGCCTTGTGGAACCGCGCCAATGGGACACCAGCGCCGATGCCGGGAGGCCGGCCGGGCGAGCAGGTGACGGTGCTGATTCCGGCCTTCAACGAGGAAAAGGTGATCGTCGCCACCATCGAACGCATTCTGGCCAGCGATTATGCCGATCTGGAAGTGCTGGTGATCGATGACGGTTCCAAGGATCACACCGCTTATATCGCGCGCTCTCACTTCATGAATGAGGCCCGGGTCGGGGTGATCTCCATTCCCAATGGCGGCAAGGCCAATGCCCTGAATGTCGGTCTGGCGCATGCCCAAGGCGCCGTGGTGGTGGCGTTGGACGCCGATACCCAGTTTGAAAAAACCACCATCTCGCGGCTGGTGCGCTGGTTCACCGACCCCGAAATCGGGGCGGTGGCGGGCAATGCCAAGGTCGGCAACCGCATCAACATGATCACCCGCTGGCAGGCCTTGGAATATATCGTGGCGCAGAATTTGGAGCGCCGCGCGCTGTCGGCCCTGGATACCTTGACCGTGGTGCCGGGCGCGGTGGGCGCCTGGCGCCGGGATGTATTGCGCGAGCTGGGCGGTTTTCCGGCGGACACATTGGCCGAGGATCAGGATCTCACCATCGCCATTCAGACCCAGGGATACCGGGTGCATTTCGATTCCACCGCGGTCGCCTGGACCGAGGCGCCCGCCACGGTCGGTGGCCTGGCCAAGCAGCGCTTCCGCTGGGCTTATGGCACCTTGCAGTGTCTGTGGAAGTATCGCGGCATCACCTTCAACAAGGCCTATGGCGAGTTGGGGCTGGTGGCCTTGCCGCAAGTCTGGTTGTTCCAGATTCTGCTCACCACCTTGGCGCCGGTCGCCGATCTTTTGCTGCTGTGGCAGCTGGTGGGCGAATATATCAACTACATCCAGCATGTCGGGACCTATACCGGCGACAGTCTGCGCCAGGTCGGCATTTATTATGCCGTCTTCATTGTCGTGGACCTGCTGGCGGCGATGGCGGGATTTGCGCTGGAGCGGCGGGAGGATTGGCGCTTGCTGTGGTGGCTGCCGCTGCAGCGCTTCGGTTATCGCCAGATCATGTATTATGTGGTGCTGCGCTCGTTATGGACCGCGCTGCGCGGACCGTTTGTCGGCTGGGGCAAGCTGGAACGTCACGGCACCGTCAAGGCACAGGTCTAATGAAAATCCCGCGATGGGGGGAGAATACGGACATCGCGGGGGTGCCCACTTCTGATACTAGAGTGCACCGGTTTGTGCTTGCGGACGCCTTCTCCCGATAGGCGTTTCAGATCCCCGCTGCGATCGGTCAAACGTTCGGCCATCAGATGGATCACCCCTTCCGGGCTTTTTTGCACCTTGCCTTCCGCCAAGAGCAGGCGTGACCCCATCGCCTCCTTGCGGAATTGGCGGAAGGTGCGTTGCCAGATCACCACATTGCAGACACCGGTTTCGTCGCTGAGGGTGATGAAGACGGTGGTGCCGTTGCCCGGGCATTGGCGCACCAGCACCACGCCGGCGCAGCGCACCGGATCGCCGTCCTTCATCTCTTTCAATGCGGCGCAAGACGCAATGCCTTCGGCTTCGAAACCCTGGCGCAGGAACTGGATGGGATGGCCTTTCAGCGACAGGCGCGCGGTTTGATAATCGGCCAGCACATGCTCGCTGAGCGGCATGACGGGCAGCGGCGCGATGTGCTCCACGCCCAGTTCCGGCGCGGCGCGCGGCGCAAACAGCGGCAAAAGATCATCGTCGGGCAGGCGGCGCACCGCCCACAGCCCTTCGCGGCGGTCCAAGCCGAAGCTGCGAAAGGCGTCGGCTTCCGCCAAGCTGACCAGCGCCCGCTTGGCAAGCGCCGTGCGGCGGGCGAAATCGGCAAAGCCGCGATAGCCATAGCCGCGTTCGCGGGTGATGGTGCCCGCGTCCTCCTCGCGCAATCCATCGATCTGGCGAAAGCCCAGGCGCAGGCAGAGCGCGCCTTTTTCATTGCGCTCCAGGGTGCAATCCCACTGGCTGAAAGCGGCATCGGGCGCCAGCACCGTGACTTTGCCGTTCTCGCGCGCGCAGCGCACAATCTCGGCGGGGGCGTAAAAACCCATCGGCTGGGAATTCAGCAGTGCCGCCGCGAAGGCCGCGGGATGATGTTTTTTGATCCAGGCCGAGACATAGACCAGCAAGGCAAAGCTGGCGGCATGGCTTTCGGGAAAACCGTAACTGCCGAAGCCCTTGATCTGTTCGAAGCAGGCTTGTGCGAAACCGGGATCATAACCGCGCGCCGTCATGCGGCCGACGAACTTCTCCTGGAAGGTGTCGATGGTGCCGGAGCGGCGGAATGCCGCCATGGACCGCCGCAACCCATTGGCTTCTTCCGCAGAGAATTTCGCCGCGACAATGGCCAGCCGCATCGCCTGTTCCTGGAACAAGGGCACGCCCTTGGTCTTTTTCAGCAGCTCATACAGTTCATCGGGTGGGCCGTGATCGGGATGGGGCGAGGGAAATTTGATCAGGGACGGATCGGCGCGGCGTTTGAGATAGGGATGCACCATGCCGCCCTGGATGGGACCGGGCCGCACGATCGCCACTTCCACCACCAGGTCGTAGAATTCCCGGGGGCGCAGGCGCGGCAGCATGTTCATCTGGGCCCGGCTTTCCACCTGGAACACGCCGATGGCGTCGGCATCGCACAGCATGTCATAAACCAGCGGGTCTTTCTGCGGCACAGTGCCCAGCAGCAGTTTGGGCCCGCGCCCGCGGGCATGCGCATGGATCAGGTCGAAGGCCTTGCGGATGCAGGTCAGCATGCCCAGCGCCAGAACATCCACCTTCATGATCGCCAAAGTGTCGAGATCGTCCTTGTCCCATTCGATGAAAAAACGGTCGTCCATGGCGGCGGGACCAATGGGCACGGTCCAGTCCAGCCTGTCGCGGGTCAGGACAAAACCGCCGACATGCTGGGAAAGATGGCGGGGAAAATCGATCAGCCGGTTGGCGAAGCCGACGGCGCGGGCGATCGCCCTGTTGCGCGGATCGCATTCGCCCTGAACCACCTGATGCTCTTTCATCTCATCGCCGCGATGGCCCCACACCGTATCGGCCAGCTTGCCGGTGACGTCTTCGGTCAGGCCGAACACTTTGCCGACTTCGCGGATGGCGCTGCGCGGCCGGTAATGGATGACGGTGGCGGTCAAGGCGGCGCGGCGATGGCCGTAACGTTTGTAGACATACTGGATGACCTCTTCGCGCCGCTCATGCTCGAAATCCACATCGATGTC
>CBHTTW010000165.1:0-6054 GCA_966096025.1 uncultured Alphaproteobacteria bacterium
TGAGCGCGGGCATGGCCTATGAGGCGATGAACAATGCCGGCGCCCACAAGAACCGGCTGATCGTCATTCTCAACGACAATGACATGTCCATCGCGCCGCCGGTCGGGGCGATGAGCGCCTATCTGGCGCGCCTGGTGTCCTCGCGCCCCTATACCGGCATCCGCAATGTCGCCAAGCGCCTGGCGCGCAGGCTTTTGCCGCGCGCCTTGTTCAAGGTGGCGCAGCGCACCGAGGAATATGCGCGCGGCATGGCCATGGGCGGCACCATGTTCGAGGAGATGGGCTTCTTCTATGTCGGTCCGATCGACGGCCACAATCTCGACCATCTGATCCCGGTCCTGGAAAATGTACGCGACACCATGCGCGGCCCCGTGCTGGTGCATGTGGTGACCAAGAAGGGGCACGGTTACGCCCCGGCGGAAGCCGCCGCCGACAAGTATCATGCCGTCACCAAATTCACCGTCCTGACCGGCGAGCAGTCCAAGTCCACGCCCAAGGCCCCCGCCTATCAGAAGGTGTTCGGCGAAGCCCTGATCGCGGAAGCCAAGAAGGATGAGCGCATTGTCGCCATCACCGCCGCCATGCCTTCGGGTACCGGCGTCGATCTGTTCGAAAAGGCTTTCCCCAAGCGCACCTTCGATGTCGGCATCGCCGAACAGCATGGCGTGACCTTCGCCGCCGGCCTGGCGACCGAAGGCATGAAGCCGTTCTGCGCCATCTATTCCACCTTCCTGCAGCGCGCCTATGACCAGGTTGTGCATGATGTGGCGATCCAGTCGCTGCCGGTGCGCTTTGCCATGGACCGCGCCGGTCTGGTGGGTGCGGACGGCGCGACCCATGCCGGCTCCTTCGACATCGCCTATCTCGCCGCCTTGCCCAATTTCGTGATCATGGCGCCGTCCGACGAGGCCGAACTGGTTCATATGGTGGCCACCGCGGCGGCGATCGACGACCGTCCCAGCGCCATCCGCTATCCGCGCGGCGAAGGCACCGGCGTGGCCCGTCCCGCCGAAGGCGTGCCGCTGGAAATCGGCAAGGGACGCATTGTCAAAGAGGGCTCGGGCATCGCCATCCTGAATTTCGGCACCCGCATGACCCAGGTCCTGCTGGCGTCGGAGCGCATGGCCGGTTACGGCCTGTCGCCCACCATCGCCGATGCGCGTTTCGCCAAGCCGCTGGACGTGGACCTGATCCGCCGCCTGGCGCGCGAGCATGAAGTTCTGATCACCATCGAGGAAGGCTCGGCGGGCGGCTTCGGCGCCCATGTGATGCATTTCCTGGCCCATGACGGTTTGCTGGACAGAGGCATCAAGATCCGTCCCATGACCTTGCCGGATGTCTTCCAGGATCATGACACGCCCGAAAAGATGTATGCGCAGGCGGGCCTGGATGCCGACGGCATCTTGAAGACCGCCTTGAGTGCGCTCGGGCGCGGAGCCGAGGCCATTCACCTCGCCGCGGCCGGAAAGCTCGCCTGATCCCAATCTGCGCGCATTTCGGCACTTGCGGCGGCTGTTCGCTGCAAGACCTGTCGCCTGACGCCTATCGCGCCCACAAGCGCGAGGCGGTTGTCGCGGCGCTGAAACGCGCCGGTGTCCAAGCAGAGGTGGAAGAGCCGGTGGTGGTGCCGCCGCGCTCGCGCCGCCGCGCGGTACTCGAGATCTCGTGTGGTGAAATCGGTTTTCACGCCGTCAAAAGCCATGAGATTGTAGACATGCGCGAGTGCCTGATACTGACGCGGGGCCTGTTCGCGCTGGCGCAGCAGATGCGGTCCCGGTTTGGCTTCCTCAAAGCGCCCGCCGACCTTTATGTCACCGAGACGCTGACCGGTTTCGACTTGGGCATCCGCAGCCCGCAAAAACTGACGCCGCAGATGAGCGCCGGTCTGGCCGGGGCCGTGGCGGGACTGGATATCGTCCGCCTCACTTTCAACAATGCCCTGGTGCTGGAGAGCGCCGCGCCGCAGGTGGACGAAGGCGGGGCGCGGGTGCATTTGCCGCCATATGCCTTCCTGCAATCCACCGTCGAAGGCGAAGCGGCGCTGCAGGAGCGGGTGCTGGAGACGGCGGGAAAGGCCAAATCGGTCGCCGATCTGTTTGCCGGTTGCGGCACCTTCGCGCTACCGCTGGCGCGCAAGGCGCGCGTTCATGCGGTGGAGCAGGACAAGCCTGCCTTGGCGGCGCTGGCGCAAGCGGCCAAGGCTTCCGGGCTTAAGCCCGTCACCACCGAGGTGCGCGATCTGTTCAAACTGCCGCTCACCCAGGCGGAATTGAAGGATTATGACGCGGTGGTGCTGGACCCGCCCCGGGCGGGGGCCGAGGCCCAAGCCAAGGTGCTGGCCAAATCCAGGGTTCCGGTGATTGCCTATGTCTCCTGCGACGCCGCCAGCTTTGCCCGCGATGCCGCCCTCTTGATCGCCGGGGGCTACAAAATCGGGCCGGTGACCCCAGTGGACCAGTTCCTTTGGTCGTCGCATATTGAGCTGGTGGGGCGCTTCGTGCGCTCCTGAGGCGGGACGGCTTTGAGCAAGAGACTGATCGCACTGGTGGGGGTGGTTCTGGCGGCGGCGTTGGGCGGCGCGGCGCTGATGTTCCTGGACGGCGCCAGTCCGGTCGCCTCCAAGGAGCCCGAACCGCAATCTCACCTGGTCGATTTCAGCCGCTGGGCGGCGGTCCTGGTGGCGGGCGACTATCGCGCCCATAACGGCGCGCCTTCCAAAGTGTTCGACAATGGCCGCCGCGACCTCGCGCAGGCTTTCGCCAAGATCGGTTTTTCCCCCGCCAATACGCTGGAATATTCGGTGGATTACGACGACGGTACCCAGCATGCCAGCGTGCCCGAAGTCGCCACCGGGATGCAGACCGTCGCCGCCAAGGCGAAGGACGGCTGCCTGATGTATTTCACCTCCCATGGCACGCCGCAGGGCATGGTGATCGGCGACGCCATCCTGTCTCCCAATCAGATGCGCGACATGGTGGGCAGCGCCTGCGGCGACCGCCCCACTGTGGTGGTGATGTCGGCCTGTTATTCCGGTGCTTTTGTCGCGCCGCTGCAAGGTCCCAACCGCATCATCATGACGGCGGCCAGGCCCGACCGAACCAGTTTCGGCTGCGGCGAGATGGATCATTATACCTTTTTTGACGATTGCTTCCTGCGCGCCTTGCCGATGGCGGGCGATTTTCCAGGGCTGGGCGGTCTGGTGCAGCAATGCGTCGCCGAACGCGAAGCGCAGATGAAGGCGGCGCCGCCGTCCGAGCCGCAGGTCAGCGTCGGGCCCAATCTGATCTTCACCCTTCGCTGGCGCGATACGCCGCCCGCATTTCCGGGCGCCGCGCCGCCTGGCGACTTTCCGAGATCGCCGACCTAAGGTCAGCGCCTGCTAAGGCGCCGGTTGCTCCGCCGCGTGCCGGGCCTGGGCGCGGTTGCGGGCCACCACACGGTCGCGGTCGTTCACCGACACCAGACTCGCGATCCGGCGGATCAACAGGTCTTCGTCCGGATGCAGCGTGTCGTCGGCATAAGCGACGTCCCACAGCATGCCGATCAATTCGACGCGCTGGGCCATCTCCATCGTATCGCTGATGTCGGAGGTATAGCCTAGCAATTGCACCATCCGCTTATTCTGTTCCTCCGCCGTCGCCAGCAGCTGGACGAACTCCGCCTCCGTCAGGCCGAAACGGCGGATCAGCAAGGACTGGATCATGGCGCGTTCGCGTTCGCAGAAATGCTCGTCCTGGATGGCGGCTTCCACCATCAGCACGGCTGCCGAAAGACGCGGATTGGATTGCCTTGGCACCGGCCGTTCCGGCATGCGCCGCGGCTTGTGCGGATGGAAAACGCGCATCAAGGCATCGAACATCGAAAGCCCCCATCTGCCCGGGCATTTTATCCCTGGGCCCATTACCCCGGGGCCATCCTAGCGCGGGGCAGGGGTGGGGGCCATGATTTTTGAAGGGAACAAAGTTCCTGAATGGCTTGGGGTTTTAGCCCACCTGGCCGCGATGCCGCAGCGCCTGATCGGCCAAGACACAGGCCATCATGGCTTCGCCCACCGGCACGGCGCGGATGCCGACGCAGGGGTCGTGACGGCCCTTGGTGAGGATTTCGGTTTCCGCCCCCGCGCGGTCGATGGTCTTGCGCGGCGTCAGGATGGACGAGGTCGGCTTGACCGCGAAGCGCGCCACAATCGGCTGACCGGTGGAAATGCCGCCCAGAATGCCGCCCGCATGATTGGAAAGGAACACCGGCTTGCCATCGTTACCATGCCGCATCTCGTCGGCATTTTCCGCGCCGGTCATGGCGGCGGTGGCAAAGCCGTCGCCGATCTCCACGCCCTTGACCGCATTGATGCTCATCAAGGCCGAGGCCAGTTCATTGTCCAGCTTGGCATAGACCGGCGCGCCCAAACCGGCGGGGATGCCTTCCGCCACCACTTCGATGATGGCGCCGACCGAGGAGCCGTCCTTGCGGATGGCTTCCAGATATTCTTCCCAGGCGTGCGCAGCCTTTGTGTCGGGACAGAAAAAGGGATTGTTGTTCACGTCCTCCCACGACCAGTTGGCTCTGGTGATTTTCTGCGTGCCCATCTGCACCAGCGCGCCGCGAATAGTGACCTTGCCGTAAAGCCGGTCCAGGATTTTGCGCGCAATGGCGCCCGCCGCCACGCGGGTGGCGGTCTCGCGCGCGCTTTGGCGGCCGCCGCCGCGATAGTCGCGCACGCCATATTTGGCGTCATAGGTATAGTCGGCATGACCGGGGCGGAATTTGTCGCGGATATCGCCATAGTCCTTGGAGCGCTGATCGACATTCTCGATCAACAGTGCGATGGGCGTGCCGGTGGTGAGTTGTTCCGCCATGCGCTCATCCTGGAACACGCCGGACAGGATTTTCACCGTGTCGGGTTCCTGGCGCTGGGTGACGAACTTGCTCTGGCCCGGGCGGCGCTTGTCCATCCAGGGCTGGATATCGGCCTCGGTCAAGGCGATGCCCGGCGGGCAGCCATCGACCACACAGCCGATCGCCGGCCCATGGCTTTCGCCGAAGGTGGTGACGCGGAAGAGATGGCCGAATGTGTTGTGCGACATAGGCTGGGATTACAGCGATTTGGCCCTAGGGTCCAGAACGCAAGATTTCCCGGCTTTCGAGGCTTCCAGCCGCTCGCCCAAGGGCGCGCCTCACGGGTCCAGCCGCACCACGTGGGAGCCTGCCACGCGGAAGACCACGCCCTGGGGCTCGTCCAGGCTGCTCATTTCCCGCCAATGCAGCCCCGCCAAAAGCCCGCGCAGGATGCGGGTGGTGGCGCCATGGCTGATGGCGATGGTGCCGGTCTTGAGCTCTTTCACCCAGTCGCTGACCCGGGCGGCGACCTCGGCGTAATTCTCGCCCTCCGGCACCCGCACATGCCATTTGTCGTTGCCGCGTTGTTCGAACAACAGGGGGCTTTGCGCTCGCGCTTCTTCGTTGGTGAGCTGGTCCCACACCCCCAGGTCGATTTCCTTGAGCCGGTTGTCGGTGGCGAAGCCGTCTGGGGAAAGGCCCATGGCCTGGCGCGCGATCTTCATGGTCGTCACCGCCCGCGCCAGCGGGCTGGAGATGAATTGCCAGCCGGAGGCATCTCCCAATTCGCGGCTCAGAATGCGGCCCACCTGCGCGGCCTGTTCCAATCCCAGCGGGGTGAGCGGTGTGTCCTTGTTGCCGGAGAAGCGCTTTTCGACATTGGCCTGCGTCTGGCCGTGACGCGCGAAATAGAGCGTCAGCCCTTGGGGCAGTTCAAGTGGCATCCGGCTTTTGCACGACGGAGATGTCGGGCGCGTCCTCGGCCTTCATGCCGACCACGTGATAGCCGGCATCGACATGCAGATTCTCGCCGGTCACCGCGCTGCCCATGTCCGACAGCAGATAGAGCGCGGCGTTGCCGACTTCGGCTTGCGTCACGGTGCGGCGCAGGGGGGAATTATATTCGTTCCATTTCAGGATATAGCGGCTGTCGGCAATGCCGGCGAAAGCCAGCGTCTTGATCGGACCGGCGGAAATGGAATTCACGCGGATCTGCTT
>CBHTTW010000166.1:0-6049 GCA_966096025.1 uncultured Alphaproteobacteria bacterium
TACGGCCGCGAGAGCATCGGCAGCCTGTTCACCCAGGCGCTGGTGGCGCGGCGCCAGCAATCTCATTGCTATAGCGCCCGGACCATCCTGGATTTCGAGCCGGCACATTTTCAGCAGGCCGCAGGACTGGTCTGCTATTACGGCGGCAACAAGTTTCATTATCTGCATGTCAGCCACGACGAGGCGCACGGCAGGCACCTCCGCGTGATGTCGGCCTTGCCCGATGCGCCGGTGGGCGATGCCTTTACCGCGCCCATAGCGATCCCGGCGGGACCTGTTGAGCTGCGGGTGGAAGTCGATGAGGAGCGGCTCTATTTCGCCTACCGGCTGGGCCAAGGCGCCTGGCAGCGCCTGCCCCAGACCTTCGACGCCTCCATCCTGTCGGACGAGGCCCAGGTCCCGGGTTCGCCCAATTTCACCGGCGCCTTTGTCGGCATGGCCTGCCAGGACATGGCAGGCACCGCTGCGCCCGCCGACTTCGACTATTTCACGTATACCGAACGCGGATTTCTGGCCGACCCTTTCGCAACTGCGTCATAGGAAGGCCGGGCGCTTTGCCAAATTCCGGCTACACTGCGCCGGTTCTTGGAAGAGGTATGGTTTGTCGAAGATCGTTTCCGCGCGCGTCATCGTCACCTGTCCTGGGCGCAATTTCGTTACCCTGAAGATTGAAACCTCCGACGGCATTACCGGTTTGGGCGACGCCACGCTCAACGGCCGCGAGCTGGCGGTCGCCAGCTATCTCACCGATCATTTGATCCCCTGCCTGATCGGGCGCGACGCGCACAACATTGAAGACACCTGGCAATTCTTCTATCGCGGCGCTTATTGGCGGCGCGGACCGGTCACCATGTCGGCCATTGCCGCGGTGGACATGGCGCTGTGGGACATCAAGGCCAAGGCGGCGGGCATGCCGCTCTATCAGCTGTTGGGCGGCAAGTGCCGGGACGGCGCCATGGTTTATACCCATGCCAATGGCAACAGCATCGAGGAGACACTTGAAAAAGCGCAGCATTATATCGCGCAGGGCTTCAAGGCGGTGCGTTTGCAATCGGGCGTACCGGGCCTGAAAGCCACTTACGGCGTTTCCAAAAACAACAAGCCTTACGATCCCGCCGATGCCGATATTCCCAGCGAATATACGTGGTCCAGCGAGAAGTACCTGCGGTCGGTGCCCGAATTGTTCAAACGGGCGCGCGATGTGTTGGGCTGGGATGTGCATCTGCTGCACGACACCCATCATCGCCTGACACCGATCCAGGCGGGGAGACTGGGCAAGGATCTGGAGCCCTACCGCCTGTTCTGGCTGGAAGACACAGTGCCGGCGGAGAACCAGGCCAATTTCCGCCTGATCCGCCAGCACACCACCACGCCCTTGGCGGTCGGCGAAGTGTTCAATGCCATCTGGGACTGCAAGCAACTGATCGAAGAACAGTTGATCGACTATGTCCGCGCCACCGTCACCCATGCCGGCGGCATCACCCATCTGCGCCGCATCGCGGCGCTTGCCGATCTCTACAATGTGCGCACCGGCTGTCATGGCCCCACCGACCTGTCGCCGGTCTGCATGGCGGCGGCACTGCATTTCGACGTTTCCATTCCCAATTTCGGCATACAGGAATGGATGCATCATGCGCAGGAAACCGATGAAGTGTTCCGGCGCACCTACACCTATCGCGAGGGCGCGCTACACCCGGGCGAAGGGCCCGGTCTCGGCGTGGAGATCGACGAGAAACTGGCGGCGAAATATCCCTACAAGCGCGCCTATTTGCCGGTGAACCGCCTGGAAGACGGCAGCATGACCGACTGGTGATCGAGAGGCCTTAGCCCCAGCCCGCATCGATCCAATATTCATGGCCGGTGCACATGCGGCCGTCATCCGAGGCCAGGAACAAGACCAGCGACGCCACGTGATCGGGGGTGATGCGGGCTTTCAGGCATTGATAGCCCACGATCTCGGCTTCGCCTTCCGGCGTATACCATTTCATCTGGCGCGGGGTTTTCACATTGCCGGGAACCACCGCGGTGACGCGGATATTGTCGGCGCCCAGTTCGCGCGCCAACGCCCGCGTCAGGCCTTCGATGCCGGCCTTTGCGGTTTCATAGAGCAGCAATCCGGGCAGCCCCAGATGCCAGGAGATCGATCCAAAATTGATGATGGCGCCGCCGCCGCGCGCCTTCATGCCGGGCACCGCCGCCTTGGAGGCGAACAGCATATGACGCAAGTTGACCGCCATGCGCTCGTCCCAATAGGCGGGCGTGATGTCCTGCAAAGTGTGGCGGTCGTCATTGCCGGCATTGTTCACCAGCACATCAATGCCGCCCAAGGAGCGGATGAAGGTCTCGAGCGCGGTCAGGTTGGTCAGATCCAGATGCTGGAAGACGGGCTTGATCGGCGCGTCCTTGAGGCGCTCCACCAAGGCGGCGCTATCCTGATCCAGTATGTCGACGAAAATCGTTTCGGCGCCTTGGCGGGCAAAAGCTTCCACCAAACCCGCCCCGATGCCGGAGCCGCCGCCGGTCACCAGCACGCGCTTGCCCGCCAGGCTGGGATAGACCGCCGACCGCACCGAACCCGGCGCGGCTTGGGCGGCTTTAAGGCCGGAGGGAATATCTTTCATCAGACGCTACAGCCCCAGACTGTTGGTTGCGCTACCAATAGCAGCATATCCATCCTGTCAAGGCCATCAGCCCTTGCGCTTGCCGGCGCGTGTTTCGGGCGCCGGCGCTTTCAAGGGCGCCGAGGACTCACGCTTGACCAAGGCAAATTTGAGCATTTTCTGCACCACATCGGGCTCTCCCCCGCTGCGCCGGGACCGGATTTGCTCGACCAGCAGCCGCACCGCCTCGCGCGCCATCTCGGCGATAGGCTGGCGCACCGTGGTCAAGGTCGGCCACACGGCAGTGGCCAGCTGCGTATCGTCAAATCCGGTCACGGACAGGTCGCCCGGCACTTCCAAGCCCCTGCGATGGGCCACCGCCATGGTGGCCGCCGCCATATCGTCATTGGAGGCGAAGATGGCCGTGGGATTGTCGCGGTCCAGCAGCTTTTCCGTCGCGTCCAGACCGGACCGGTAGGTGAAATAGCCTTGCGCCACCTGATCGGTGCCCACTGAAAGTCCGGCTTCGGTCATGGCTTCGACATAGCCCAGGAAACGCTGGCCGGACGCGGTCTGATTGGGGTGGCCGTTGATAAAGGCGATGCGGCGATGACCCAGTTCCAGAAGATGCCTGGTCATGGCCCGCGAGGCCTCGAAATTGTTGATGCTGACCGAGAACAGTTCGGGCGCGGGCTTGCCCGACGCCACCAGCACGGTGGGAAGGCCCGCCTCGCGCACCGCCGCCAGGGACACTTCGGAATCGCACAGCGGCGGCGGCAGAATGACACCATCGATACCGCCCTTCACCAGCCGCCGGATCGCCTCATATTCGCTTTCCGCGCCTTCGCATTTCTCGATCACCAACTGGCAACCGCTGAGGCTGGACTGTTCCAGGCTGCCCAGAAGAAATTCGCTGAGATAATTGGCGCTGGGATTGGCATACAGGATGCCGACATGAATGGTGTCGGCGCTGGCCAGGCTGCGCGCGGCCTGGTTGGGGGAGTAACGCAGGGTTTTGACCGAGGCCGCCACCCGCGCCCGCGTTTCTTCCCGCACATTCGATTCGCCATTGATGACGCGCGAAACCGTCATGGGCGAGACGCCGGCATGCTTTGCCACGTCATGAATGGTAACGACGCCGCCCCGGCGGCGGCTGCTTTTCTTGGCCACCTCTAGTTCCCCAATTGTGGTGGATACTGCATCATTATGCCGTAACGGCCGATGCTTTTCTGCCCACCTTGCCCTCTTTCAGACTGTCCTTAGCAAAAGCCGGGCAAAATGGACATGCGCCTCTCTCATTGACGAGCCCATAGGCCCAGGAATATCGGTTTTTCGCGGCTTTTTCAGGATTTCGGCATGGCACGGATACTTTATGGCCGGATGGCCGACGGCACGCCGGTGCATTCCTATACGATATCGGCTGACAGGGGCCTGACGGCAACCATCCTGGATATGGGCGGAACGATCACCGCCATCAGGGTGCCGGATCGCGACGGCCGGATCCGCAATGTGGTGCTGGGCCTTGAAGACCTCGCTGCCTATCAAGCCAGCGGCTGGTGGAATTGCCTGATCGGCCGCTATGCCAACCGGCTCAAGCAGGGGGTTACTGTCGCGGGGCGGCATTACCCCCTGGCGCAGGATGCCAATCGTGTCACCTTGCATGGCGGGCGCGGCCAGTCCTGGGGTGCGCGGCTTTGGAGCGTGACCGAGGCCGACGACGCGGCCTTGCGCCTGCGCCTGATCAGCCCGGATGGCGATCAGGGTTTTCCCGGAACGGTGGCGGCCGAGGTGACCTACACCGCCCAACAGGATTCGCTGCGGCTGGATTATGCCGCCACCACCGATGCGCCGACCGTGATCAACCTGACCAATCACATCTATTTCAATCTGTCGGGACAAGGCTCGGTGCTGCCGCAACTGCTGCAGCTGAATGCCGATGGCGTGACTGAAACCGACGCGTACCAGATTCCAACCGGCAAGATCGCGGCGGTGAAAGGAACAGCTTTCGATTTTCGCGAACCGCGTGCCATCGGCGCCATGATTGACAGCGGCGAACCCCAAATGGCGATCGCGCACGGCTATGATCATAATTTTGTCCTGAACAAATCGGCACCCCTGGATTGGGCGGCGCGGCTTAGCGATCCCCAAAGCGGCATCGGTCTGGAAGTGCTCACCACCGAACCGGGCATGCAGGTCTATTCCACCAACAATGTGAAGCCGGGCCAGTTCAATGCGGAGGGGTTGGAAATTCAAAAGCGCGACGGCCTAGCGCTGGAGACCCAGCATTTTCCGGACAGCCCGAACCGGCCCGAATTTCCTTCCACGGCGCTGGTGCCGGGCGGCACATTCCGCTCCACGACGGTCTTTCGCTTTTCAAGAGCGTGAGCGCCGTCCCAATTTGAGCCATCCGGCGATGTTGCGCTGCATCAGGTTGAGAAGCGTTACCGATGGCGCCGCGAATCCTTCACCGTATACAGAAGGATGGGTTAGGAATTTCGCGTGTATACAGTTGGAACTGCCCTGTATCGCCTGCATCTTTGACGCATTGATCCACACCTGGTGTCGTGGTTTTGAAGTTCGCAATATGCTTGATATCGGTCTCTGGGCGAACTTCGAAACCAAAACGACACCAGGATTCAATAAGTTGCTAGTGTCCTTCGATTCCGAAATTCGCTCACATCCCGATATAGAGATCATGCGAATTTCGGAATCGGGACACTAGCCCGGTTCTTGCAAGAGATCGGGACAGAGCTGTCGTCATACTTTAACCAATGTTTTTCAGGATTAGTCCCCGATAATTCCCGAAGGGATCAGGAGCGTTTCATGACTGACACCGCGCACGGTCTCGGCCGCCACGGCTTTCGCAACTTGAAATCCGTCAATTGGAATCTCAGCGCGCCGGCGCTTTATGAAGAAGCGGTGCGGCGCGGCGAAGGCCTGGTCGCGGCCAATGGCCCCCTGGTGGTGCGCACCGGCATCCATACCGGGCGTTCGGCGTCCGACAAGTTCGTGGTGCGCGATTCCCAGACCGAGAGCCAGGTCTGGTGGGACAATAACAAGGCAATGAGCCCGGCGCATTTCGACGCCCTGTATACCGACATGATGGCTCATGCCGAGGGCCGCGAACTGTTCGCCAAGGACCTGTTCGGCGGCGCCGACCTGACGCACCGCATCAGTGTGCGGGTGGTGACCGAATATGCCTGGCATTCGCTGTTCGTGCATCAGCTGTTGATCCGCCCCAGCGCGGAAGAGCTCAAGAACTTCAATCCGGAATTCACCATCATCGACCTGCCGAGTTTCGCCGCCGATCCGGCGCGCCATGGCTGCGCCAGCCAGACCGTGATCGCGGTGAATTTCTCCAAGAAGCTGATCCTGATCGGCGGCACTTCCTATGCCGGCGAAATGAAGAAATCGGTTTTCACCATTCTCAACTATCTGCTGCCCGCCAA
>CBHTTW010000167.1:0-6044 GCA_966096025.1 uncultured Alphaproteobacteria bacterium
TCATGCCGATCTTCATCAATTTCCTGGCGGTGGAGTCCTTGCGCCTCGACAATGACAGGCTGGAAAACTTCTGCCAGGACATGAAGAAGCGCAGCCCCGGTCGGACGGTCTCCAACGGCGGCGGCTGGCAGAGCGACAATCTCGACCTGGCCGCGCCGGAATTGGCGGAGCTATTGGCCGAAGTCCGCAAAAAGCTGGATGAGGTACATCGCACTTTTGAATTCAACACAGCGCTGCACCAGTTCATCACCGAAGCCTGGATAAACATCAACCAGAAGGGACATTTCAACTATTCCCACGACCATCCCGGCAGCCTGTTTTCCGCCGTCTATTATGTCAAAGGCGGCGCGGACAAGGGCGCGCTGGAAATCAAGACACCCATTGTGCCGCATACCTACACCATCTCGAACGAAATGGTCGGCGGCTTTAACGCTTTCACCGGCCACGCCATGGTGATCCCGCCGGTTACCGGCGATCTGCTGATCTTCCCGTCATGGCTTTTGCATCGCGTCAATATGAGTCAGTCGGAGGAAGACCGCATCAGCATCGCCTTCAACTCCCGGGCCGCCCGAGTCGTCTGACGCTCAGGCGGCTTGCCGCTCCGCCGCCGGGCCGCGTTTCAGCTCGGCCTGCAAACGCGCCATATCCAGCACTTTTTCCCAGCGCGCCACCGCCAGGGTGGCGACGCCGTTGCCGATGATATTGGTGATGGCGCGGCATTCGCTCATGAAGCGGTCGATGCCGACAATGGTGGCCAGCGCGACCATGGGAATGGTGGGCACCACGCTGAGGGTGGCGGCCAGGGTGACAAAGCCCGCCCCCGTCACGCCGCTGGCGCCCTTGGATGTCAGCATGGCGACCACCAGGATGGTCGCCATCTGCATCACGGTGAGGTCGGTGTTGGTGGCCTGGGCCAGGAACAGGATGGCCAGGGTCAAATAGATATTGGTGCCGTCAAGATTGAAACTGTAGCCGGTGGGGATCACCAGACCGACCACGGCGGGCGGCGCGCCCAGCCGCTCCAGCTTTTCGATCATCTTGGGCAGCGCCGGTTCCGAGGATGACGAGCCCAGGGTGATCAGCAGCTCTTCGCGGATATATGACAGGAACCGCCACAGCGAAAAACCGATGAAACGCGCGATCAACCCCAGCACGACGATCACGAACAACAGGCAGGTGATATAGAAGCAGGCGATCAGCGCGCCCAGCGGCAAGAGCGAGGCCAGGCCATAGCGGCCGATGGTGAAGGCCATGGCGCCGAAGGCGCCGATCGGCGCCAGCCGCACCACCATATGAATGATGCCGAAAAACACTTTCACGATCTTTTCAAGCCAGCCAGCCACGGCGCGGCCGGCCTCGCCCAGCCGGGTGCAGGCGAAACCGAACAGGATGGAGACCAGCAGCACCTGCAGCAGGTCGCCGCCGGTCAAGGCGCTGAAGAAGGTATCGGGGATGATGCCCAGCAGATGATCCATCACGCTGTCGGCATGGGCGCGGGTGACATAGGAGGCGGTGACGGAGGGATCCAGGCTGGCGGGATCGATATTGAAACCGGCGCCGGGACGCATGATCAGGCCGACGCCGAGACCGATCACCAGCGCCAGGGTGGACACCAATTCGAAATAGATGATGGCCTTGCCGCCGATGCGGCCGAACTTCTTCATGTCGCCCATCTGGGCGATGCCCAGGGCCACGGTGCAGAAAATCACCGGCGCGATCACCATCTTGACCAGCTTGATGAAGGCGTCGCCCAAAGGCTTGAGCGAGGCGCCGGTCTCCGGCCACAGCGCCCCGACCAACAGGCCCAGCCCGATGCCGATCAGCACCTGAATGTAGAGAGTCCCCAGCAAGCGTCGTGTCACGGCGATCCCCTTTTTGGCCCGTCGACCATGCCCTGTTCTTTTCGTTCTGGAAATATTGGCGCCCCAAGGGGACTTATCCAAGTAAGCATATTCAATGGGTTACTGCAAAGCGGGGCGCTCTATCGTCCCCGTGCTTTCCAAATCGCATTTTCGCGATGGTCCCACCGATGGCTGCTCTTGCCGCCATCGACCGACTATGCCCCAATCTGCGGCAAACAGGCCGGGGAATTGCCGCAATGATCGCTTTTCCCGGTTCTGGCCGGGCGTCCAGTGTTGCCTTGCTGACGCTCGCATGGCTGGCCTTGTCCTGCTGCGCGCAAAAGCCCGCCGCCCCGATTGAAGTCGCAATTTTTGCCATCAACGATTTCCACGGCAACCTCAAGCCGCCGCGCGGCGGGTTTCTCGATCCTGTCGACAGGACGCCCACGCCCGCCGGTGGCGCGGAATATTTGGCGACGCTGATTCACCAACTGCGCGCCAAGCATCCCAACTCCATCTTTGTGGCTGCGGGCGACCTGATCGGCGCGAGCCCGACACTGTCGGCCTGGCATCACGACGAACCCGCCATTGAAGCACTGTCGCTGATGGGGCTGGAAGCCAGCAGCGTCGGCAATCACGAATTTGACAAGGGTTCGGCGGAACTTCTGCGGATGCAAAATGGCGGCTGCGATCCGAAGGACGGCTGCGATGGTCCGCGCCCCTTTACGGGCGCCCGGTTTCGCTACCTCTCGGCGAATGTCGTTGTCAGCGCGACCGGAAAAACGCTGTTTGCGCCTTACTACATCAAGTCATTCGAAGGCGTCCGCGTCGCCTTCATCGGGCTGACGCTCCGGGGAACACCCAACATAGTCGTGCCGGCGGGGACCAGGGGACTCGAATTCAGGGACGAGGCCGAAACCGTCAACGCTCTGGTCCCAAAGCTGCGCGCTCAGGGGGTACAGGCCATTGTCGTACTGATCCACCAGGGCGGGGTGGCCGGCGGCGGCTATAACGATTGCGCCAATATTTCCGGCCCCATTGCCGGGATCGTGCCCAAGCTGGACAAGGCTGTAGCAGTTGTGATCAGCGGTCACACCCACCGAGCCTATAACTGCGACATTGATGGGCGGCTTGTCACCAGCGCGTTTCAATACGGCATGATGGTGACCGAGATCGATCTGAAGCTCGACACGAAAACGCACCAGGTAATTCACCGCAAGGCGGAAAATCATCTGGTGGACAACCGCCTTTATGCCAAGGATCCCGACCAGGCCCGATTGATATCCGTTTATGAAGGCCTGACGGCACGGATCGAAAACCGCGTCATCGGCACCATCACCGCTCCGCTAACGCGTCAGAGAAGCCCGACAGGTGAAATGGTGCTGGGTGAGGTGATCGCCGATGCACAACTCGCGGCGGTGGCGCCCGCCGGCATGGGAGGTGCGCAGATAGTGTTCATGAACAACGGCGGCGTTCGCAGCGACATCATCCTGCATGACGGCGGCACGGTAACCTTCGGTGATCTCTTTGCGGTTCAGCCTTTTGGAAACAAATTGCTGACGCTGACGCTCACCGGCGCACAAATCAAGACACTGCTGGAGCAACAATGGACCGCTCCCGCAGGGCGCCCTACCCTGCAGGTGTCCAAGGGCTTTTCTTACAGCTGGAGCGCGGCCCGCACCGTTGGCGACAAGGTCCAAAGCATGACGCTGAACGGAACGGCGATCGACCCGGCCCGAACCTATCGCGTGGGGGTTACCGACTTTCTCGCAGGCGGTGCCGATGGCTTGAGTGCATTGCGCGAGGGCAAGGCCCCGCAGGTCGCCATGCCGGACATCGAAGCGTTGGAGTCCTATTTCCGTGCGAACAGCCCGATAACAGCCGGAGCAATGGACCGCATTCGGCAGTTGGACTGAAGGAATGGATTCAAAGATCGAAATCGCGCTTTGGCGCCCCCAAGGGGCACAAATCCCTCGTTCGCAGTAGTTCCCAGTCGTTCGACCAGCCCAATTCCGGCTGATTTCCTCTAGCGCGACCGTTCGCCTGCGTCCACACCCGCTCCCAGCCGTCCTTTGGATGGTGTGGGACCACTTGTGGGACCGGACAAGGAGAAATTATGGCGGTGCTGAAATCCCAGACGGAGGCCAGGGCCCTTACGGAGCCCGGCCGGTACGCCGCTGGCGACGGCCTATACCTTTGCGTTTCCGAGACAGGGCGAAAATCTTGGGTTCTGCGATACCAGCGCAATGACAAGCGCCATGATGCGGGTTTAGGCCCCTTCCCAGCCGTAAGCCTGCTGGAGGCCCGCCAGGCCGCCCTGGCGGCCAAACGCGACCTGGCTCAGGGTCTCGATCCCATCGAGTTGCGCCGCAAAGCGCGCCAACCCGCAACGCCTATACCGACATTCTCTGAATTGGCTGCCAAGGTGCTGGCCCAGGTTGAGACTGACGCAAGGAACGATAAGACCCTGGCACGAGCCAAGCTACTGCTTGGACCTAGCTACTGTTCCGGCCTGCTGGCCAAGCCGGTGAGTGAGATCACGACAATCGATATCGCGACATTGCTGAACAGCGTTGCCGCCCAGAAACCCGAGACGGCCCGCAAGTTACACGGAGCATTGAGCAAGGTATTTGGTGCGGCCCGGGTGACGCTTCAGGAAATCCACCAGATCACTATGAGAAACCCGATGGCCCTGGAGGACCTGCGGGCGTTGGGCTATCTGCGCCGCGTCCGCAATCAGGCCTACCCTGCCCTCGACTGGCGGGATGCACCTACTTTCATGGGCCGCCTCCGGGGCGAGACCGGCATCGTGAATAGGGCGTTGGAATATACGATCTTGACCGCACTGCGGGAGAGCGCCGTCGCCAATGCCCAATGGCCGGAGATAGACGAGAAGGCTGCGATCTGGACGGTGCCGCTTGAGCGACTTAAGGACCGGGAGCATCGGGAACAGCCTCTGCGTGTACCCCTGTCTGATCGGGCTCTGGAAGTCCTATCAGGCCAACGCGGGCTGGACGCAAAATGGATATTCCCCGGCTTGATGGCGAATAGCCCAATTGCGCCGCAGTCCATGCTTCAAGCCCTTAAATTACGCATCAACGTTGGAGAGGACGGGAATCCCATCTGGCGCGACCCCCAAAGCCGCAAGCCCATCGTGGTTCACGGCTTCCGCGCCACATTAAAGACCTATGGCGACGATCACGGATTCAGGTGGGAAGTGACCGAATATACGCTTGGCCATGCGGTTGGAGGCGACGTAGCTCGGCGCTATATGAGGTCTGACTTGTTGGAAGAACGGCGTAAGTTCTTGCAGGCTTGGTCCGATTACTGCCGCCATCAGGCCACGTCCAACGTGGTGGCCCTGGCAGGTTGAAGTATCGGCCCCTCTTTGCGGCGGCGACTTACGGCTTGTTGAAGCCTGTTTACGGCAGCGACTTGCGAGTTGTTGAAGCCTCTTTGCGGCGCCAACAAGCTCAAACTCCTTGCGCGCAACGACAGGCGTTGGCGAACGCAGACGACTCAACTATCATTAGATCACTCGCCAATCGGTTCGCGTGATCCGGGGCTCTGGCCGCAGCATAGGCAAGGCGAGGTTCGTCCTTCGGGATGCACGGCAGAAAGCCCCCCATTACGGCGACCCACCCCCAACAGGGTCGGGTCGCATTTTGCCTAGGCGCCCCGGTTCACCGATGGACCGAAAATGGACGAGAAACTCCTCCTCACTGTCAAGGAAGCCCAGTACCGCTTACAGCTGGGAAAAACCAAGCTCTACGAGTTGATCCAAACCGGCGATATCCAAGCCGTTAAAATCGGCCAAGCGCGCCGAATACCCCTCGCGTCAGTCTTGAAGTTCATGGCTCGCCTGACGGGAGCAGCTCAATGACAAAACCCACAGTCGAACTTCAGCGGGCATCAAAGATCACGCCTATGCCGATCAATTGGCTTTGGCCGGGCTGGCTGGCAAAGGGAAAGCTCCACATCCTGGCCGGTGCACCAGGGACTGGCAAAACTACGCTCGCCATCAATCTGGCCGCGACAATCACAAGTGGCGGCACGTTTCCCGATGGTACAACAATCCAGACACCCGGCAGGGTGATCATGTGGTCGGGCGAGGACGACTACGACGACTCTGTAGTTCCCCGCTTTTTGGCCAACGGAGGCAATCCCGACAAGCTCATACTTGTGCGACGCACATGGGAGGAC
>CBHTTW010000168.1:0-6002 GCA_966096025.1 uncultured Alphaproteobacteria bacterium
AGGAGCGCGAGATCATCCGCGCCGCGGGACCGACCGTGCATCCCCATACCGGCAAACAGGCGGGTCAAGTAAATGCTTAACACCTTGGTCAAACCCGTCGCGCCCAACATGTACCGCTATGACGAATTCGACGCCCAGTTTGTCGGCGAACGGGTCAATCAGTTTGCCGGCCAGGTGGCGCGCCGCCTGTCGGGCGAGTTGACCGAAGACCAGTTCAAGCCGCTGCGCCTGATGAACGGTCTCTATCTGCAGCTGCATGCCTATATGCTGCGGATCGCGGTGCCTTACGGCACCCTGTCGTCCAAGCAGGTGCGCAAGCTGGCGCATATCGCCCGCACCTATGACAAGAATTTCGGCCATTTCACCACCCGCCAGAACCTGCAATTCAACTGGATCAAGCTGGTGGATGTGCCCGCGCTCCTGCGCGAACTGGCCGATGTGGAGATGCATTGCATCCAGACATCCGGCAATTGCGTGCGCAATGTCACCGCCGACCAGTTCGCCGGCGCCACCGACGAGGAAATCGAGGACCCGCGCGCCCTGGCCGAAATCATCCGCCAATGGTCCAGCCTGCACCCGGAATTCGTCTTCCTGGCGCGCAAGTTCAAGATCGCGGTGGGCGCCTGCGAGCATGACCGCGCGGCGCTGCAGTATCACGATATGGCAGTTCAGATCGTCAAGAACGCCCAAGGCCGGGTCGGTTACAAAGTATTCGCCGGCGGCGGCATGGGCCGCACGCCGTACATCGCCCATGTGATGAGCGAATTCGTCGAGCGCCAGGATATTCTGGCATATCTGGAAGCAGTGCTGCGGGTCTATAACCAGGACAGCCGCCGCGACAATATCCATAAGCAGCGCATCAAGATCCTGATCAACGCCATAGGGCCGGAGGAAATGCGCCGCCGCGTGGCGCGCGAATTCGACGAGCTCAAGCGCATGGGCAGCCTGCAACTGCCGCAGGAAGAGATCGACCGCATCACCGCCTATTTCGCGCCGCCCAAATTCGAGACCGGCCTGTCCGATGCCCTTCCCCAAGCCGGCGCCGATTTCGCCAATTGGGCCAGGACCAATGTCCACAAGCACAAGGCGCCGGGCTATGCCATCGCCACCATCACCTTGAAGACCCCGGGCCAGGTGCCGGGCGACGCCACATCGGAGCAGATGGACGTCATCGCCGACCTGATGGACCAGTTCAGCGTCGGCGAAGTGCGCGTCACCCATGAGCAGAATCTGGTTCTGCCGCATGTCCGCAAAAAAGACCTGCCCGCCATCTACGCCAAGCTCAAGGAACTGGATTTCGCCTCCCCCAATGCCGGGCTGATCACCGACATCATTGCCTGCCCCGGCCTGGATTATTGCGACCTGGCCAATGCCCGTTCCATCCCGATCGCCCAGAAGATCGCCAGGAAATTCGAAAATCTCGACCGCCAGCATCAGATCGGCGAGCTCAAGATCAAGATTTCCGGCTGCATCAATGCCTGCGGCCATCACCATGCCGGCCATATCGGCATATTGGGCGTCGACAAGAAGGGCGTGGAATTCTACCAGCTGGTGCTGGGCGGCAGCGGCGCGGAAGACGCCAGCATCGGCGAGATCATGGGCCCCGGCTTTGGCGAGCATGAGATCGCCGACGCGGTGGAGCGGGTGGTGAATGTCTATTTGAAGGCGCGCCAATCCGGCGAACGCTTCCTGGACACCTATCGCCGCTTGGGCATGGCGCCGTTCAAGGACGCCGCTTACGGGAAAGTCGCGGCGTGACCAAACTCATCAAAAGCGGCGCTTACGCGCAGGATAGTTTTGCGCCGGTGGCGGACGACGCCCCGCTGCCCCAAGGCGCGGTGCTGGTTTCGCTGGCGCGTTTCCAGAAGGATCGCGAGGCGCTGCTGGCCCGCAACACACCCATCGGCATCAAGCTGCAATCCAGCGAAAATCCCGAATTGTTGGGCCCCGACGTCAGTCATTTTTCGCTTGTAGCGCTGGAATTCCCGAAATTCCGCGACGGCCGCGCCTTTTCCTGGGCCCGCATGCTGCGCACCCGCCTTGGCTATACCGGCGAGATCCGCGCCGTGGGCGATTTCCTGTACGACCAGGTCAACTACCAGCATCGCGTCGGCTTCGATGCCTGGGAGGTGCCCGATCATTTCACCATCGAGATGTTCACCAAAGCACTGACCGAGATGACCAACGTCTATCAGCCTTCGACCGACGGCAAGAAAACCATCCGCGAACTGCGCGCCAATAAATAATCGCTGCTCACAGCCAAGCTGAACGCAGTATGAATGGCGGAAATTTCATCTTGAAGTGTGCTTATTCAGCAGCGGAAGTTCCTTTCCCCGCATAGGCTCTCGCCCGTCCAAGCCGGGAGACTCCATGCGCAAAACCCTCTTTCCCATGGTCGCTTCACTGGCCCTTTGCGGGGCGGCCATAGCGGCGTTGCTGGTCACCAACGCCCGTGCCGATCAAGGCACACGCAAACCCCTCATGATCGCCTTGGTCACGCCAGATAAGCCAGACACAATGGCCGCGCCGCGAACCCAAGGGGCGCCGGATAGGCGTGAAGGGGAGCCTAGCCGCGAACAGATCTGCAAGTTCCTTTACGCCCGCAAGGCCGGTGAGTTGGCGTTCCTGGAAGCGAAATTGTCGCTTTCCCAAAATCAGGCGCCTTTGTTCGCGCGCTGGAGGCAGGCCAGCCTGGACGTCGCCAAGCAGCATGAAGGCGATTGCTCCGGCCGCAAGCGGCTCAAAGAGGCGCGTGACCAACGGCTCACTGTGGTGGACCGCCTGGCCCTGGAAGAAGACCTGCTGAAAAGACGCCTGTCGGATATCCAGACCGAGCGGCCTGCCTTGATCGCCCTCTATGCCGCGCTGACTCCGGCGCAAAAGCAGGAATTCGGCGAGGACGGCACGCGCCATTTGGCTGGGCGCATGCACATGCTGGGCATGCGCCCGAATCCGGGTATGGGGCCCGGCAGCATGGGCCGCGGTCCCGCCGGCCCCTGGGAGGCTCCGTTACCGCAGCGTTAGCAACCGAACTGTCATGAAGGTTGGAGGGGAAACTTCTTGCGTCGAAGGCCCCCTTGGCTCACAACGCGCACATGAACGCACCTGTCAATCTGCCCGGCCGCTTTGACTCCCTGCCGCGCTTTGCCTCGGCGCTGAAGGCGATCGAAAGCCTCAAGCCGGCCGAGCCGCTTTATCTGGTGCAGCCGGACAAATTTGCCGCCGCCGCCAGGCAATTCCTCGATGGTTTTCCCGGCGATGTGCTGTATGCGGTGAAGGCCAATCCCCATCCCGTCGCCCTGACCAATCTGTGGAATGCGGGCATCCGGCATTTCGACAGCGCCAGCCTGGGCGAGATCGAAGCGGTGAAAGGCCTGTTCCCCGAGGCGGTCTGCCATTTCATGGCGCCGGTCCGCCTGCCCGGCCAGGCCAAGGCGGCGTTCGAACAGCATAGTGTGACCGACTTTGTGGTGGACAGCGATGCCGAGCTGGACAAGCTCTTGGCCGAGGTCGGCAATGCCAAAAAGATTCGCGTGTTCGTGCGCCTGGTGGCGCAGCTCGGTGGCGCCCTGCTGGAGATGTCCAGCAAGTATGGCTGCCGCCCCGAGGAAGCCGCCAAACTGCTGAAGCGCGTGCAGGCGGCGGGCGCGGCCCCCTGCCTGACCTTCCATGTCGGCTCGCAATGTCTGTCGCCCTTCTCCTACGCCCAGGCGATCGAGATCGCCCAGCGCACCATCACCTTGTCGGGTGTGGACATCGCCGCGCTGGATATCGGCGGCGGATTTCCGGCCGCCTATTCCGGACAGGAGCCGCCGCCCTATCACTGGTATTTCGACATGATCAAGGAGGCGCTGACCACTTTGGGGCGGCCCGATTTGCATGTGATGTGCGAGCCGGGCCGCGCTTTGTGCGCGCCGGGTATTTCGCTGGTGACCCAAGTCGTCATGCGGCGCGGCGACCGGCTGTATCTCAATGACGGCATTTACGGCAGCTTCGACGAACAGCGCTTCATCAGCTTCGACGAAGATTATCCGCCCAGCGGCATCACCCTGGATGCCAAGGGCAAGGCCAAGATGCTGACCGGCGAGAAACGCCCGTTTCGCGCCTATGGTCCCACTTGCGATTCCGCCGATGTGCTGCCGCGCCCGGTGATGCTGCCTAACAGTATCGCCAATGGCGACTTCATCCTGTTCGATGCGATGGGCGCCTATACCGTGTCGTCGCGCTCGCCCTTTAACGGCTATTATCCGGATAGTTGGGCGATTATTGGCTGATTTATCAGCCACTAAGCGCACGACAACCGAACCTTAAGGCCAATGTGCCAGCCTATGCGCGAAGGACGCGCCATGGCAGCTTCACAGAAACTGTCACACCTCATGCAATTGGCCGAGCAGGGCCCGGCCTTGCGCACCGCGCTGGCGGAAGAAGTCGCCGAGCTGCTGGCCGCCTGGCCATCCGATTATCCCGAAAGCATGCGCGGCGTTTGCGAAGCCCTGCTGGCCAAGGCACGCACGGCGCAGCACGAAGTTGGCCTGCAGGCCGCGATTCAAGCGGCCCGACAAGGCGGCAATGTGACCGCGCCTTTAGCCGATTGCCTGCACATCGATCCCGCAACCGCCGAAACACTATTGGCTGATGCCAGCGGCGCCGCGCTGGCGGCCGCCTGCAAACAGGCCGGCATCGATCGCGCGTCTTTTTCGGCCCTGGCTTTGCTGATCTGGCCGGCGCGCGACCGCCGCCAGGCCTTCGCCGTGCTGGACGCTTTCGAAAAAGCGCCTAACTTTCGGCATGAACCTCGTGCCGCTCTCGCGTCTTGAGCAGCTTCACATTGGGATAACGTTCGGCGACATAACCGACTTCCCAGGCGCTTTTGGCCAGGAACACCGGCGCGCCGTCGCGGTCGCTGGCCATGCCGCCCTTGTTGGCATTGGAGAATTTCTCGATCTCGGCCTCGCTGCCTGACAGCCAGCGGGCGCTGTCATAGGGCGAAGGTTCAAGCTCGGCATCCAGGTCATATTCGGCCACCAGCCGCGACTTGAGTACATCCAGCTGCAGCGCGCCCACCACACCCACGATCCATTGCGAACCGATCGCCGGCTTGAACACCTGGGTGACGCCTTCTTCCGCCAGGGATTCCAAAGCGCGGGCGAGATGCTTCTGCTTCATCGGATCGCTGAGCCGCACCCGGCGCAGAATTTCCGGCGCGAAATTGGGAATGCCGGTGAACACCACCTGACCGCTTTCCGAGAGCGTATCGCCCACCCGCAGCACACCGTGATTGGGAATACCGATAATGTCGCCTGGCCAAGCCTCGTCCACCGTTTCGCGCTCGCTGGCAAAAAACAGAATCGGATTGTGCACCCCGATGGTCTTGCCGGTGCCGGATTGCTTGAGCTTCATGTTGCGCTTGAACTCGCCGGAGGCCAGCCGCAGGAACGCCACCCGGTCGCGGTGATTGGGATCCATATTGGCCTGGACCTTGAAGACAAAGCCGGTGACTTCCTTGTCGCCCGGCTCGGCGGCGCGGCCGACCGCGGCCTGACTGCGCGGACTGGGGGCGTAGGACGACAACGCGTTCAACAGCTCCGCCACGCCAAAATTCTTCAGCGCCGAACCGAAATAGACCGGAGATAAATGGCCTTCACGGTAAGTGGCGAGATCGAAACGCGGCAGGCCATCGCGCGCCAGCAGCACATCTTCTTCCAGCTTGGCCCTCAGCTCGGCATCCAGCTGGCCGTTGTTATAGGAAATAAAGGCGTCATTGTTCAGGTCGAACACACCTTTGAAGTTCAGCCCCATGCCCGCCGGCCACATCATCGGCGCGGTTTCGATCTGCAGCTGATCGGAAATCTCGTCCAGCAATTCGAAGGGATCGCGCGCTTCGCGGTCCATCTTGTTGACAAAGGTCATGATCGGAATGTCGCGCAAGCGGCAGACCTCGAACAGTTTGCGGGTCTGGGCCTCGATGCCCTTGGCGGCGTCGATCACCATCACCGCGGAAT
>CBHTTW010000169.1:0-5989 GCA_966096025.1 uncultured Alphaproteobacteria bacterium
TCGAGAACTGGAAGCTGCGGCGAGCCTTCGGCCGGCCATACTTCTTGCGTTCCACCGCGCGCGGGTCGCGGGTGAGGAAGCCGCCCGGCTTCAGCACCGGACGCAAGGCGGGCTCGTAATTCACCAAAGCGCGCGAAATGCCATGACGCACCGCGCCGGCCTGGCCCGAAAGGCCGCCGCCATTGACGGTGACCACCACGTCGAACTGGCCGTCGCGGCCCGCCGCGATCAGCGGCTGGCGCAGGATCATGCGCAGCACCGGACGGGCGAAATAGACGGTCTCGTCGCGGCCATTGACGGTGATCTTGCCGCTGCCCGGCTTGATCCAGACGCGGGCGACCGATTCCTTGCGGCGGCCGGTGGCGTAAGCGCGGCCCTTGGAGTCGCGCTTATTGTCGGCCTTGGCGGCATCGTCGGCGCCGGCCTGCTTGGCCTTGATCAGGGTGGATTTGAGTTCGGTGAACTTGTTGTCTTCGGCCATGGGTTAGGCTGCCTTCGTCTTATACTGAGTGTTCTTGGGGTTCATCTTGGCCACATCCAGCACTTCGGCCTGCTGGGCTTCATGCGGATGGTCGGGACCAGGATAGACGCGCAGATTGGCCATCTGGCGGCGGCCAAGCGGTCCGCGCGGCACCATGCGCTCCACGGCCTTTTCCAGCACGCGTTCCGGGAACTTGCCCGCCATGATGGCGCCGGCGGTGCGTTCCTTGATGCCGCCGATATAGCCGGTGTGGTGGTAATAGACCTTCTTCTTCAGCTTCTTGCCGGTCAGCACCACCTTCGACGCATTGATGACGATGATATTGTCGCCGCAATCCAGATGTGGGGTGTAGGTGGGCTTGTGCTTGCCGCGCAGGCGCATGGCGATGATGGAGGCCAGGCGGCCCACGACCAGGCCGGTGGCGTCGATCACGACCCACTTCTTGTCAATCTCGGAGGCTTTCGCCGAGTAGGTTTTCATGAGGGGATTCCACTAATTTCGCGGGGGCTTATACGCATAGCCCTTGCCTGGGTCAACAGAAATGCCGGAATATCAGGCATTATTCATGTGCGGTATTATAATACCGCTGACGGACGTGTAAATCGCGCAATCCCCCACTACATTTGCCAACCATGGATTCTCACCCGCCCCTGCTGCTCACCGCCCATTCCTCGGGGGTGCTGCGCCTGATCCTGAACCGGCCCAGTGCGCGCAATGCCCTGTCGTCAGAGCTGATGGCAGCCATCCAGGCGGCGCTGGACGGGGCGGCCGGCGACAACGCCACCCGCGTGATCGTGATCGCCGCCGAAGGACCGGTCTTTTCGTCCGGCCATGACCTCAAGGAACTAGCGCGTCACCGTGCCGATGGCGATGCCGGGCGAGCAGCTTATGCCGGCCTGTTCACCCAATGCTCGAAGATGATGCAGGCGATTGTGCGCCATCCCAAGCCAGTGATCGCCCAGGTGCAAGGCATGGCGACCGCCGCCGGCTGCCAGCTGGTGGCGAGCTGCGATTTGGCGGTGGCTTCGACTTCGGCGCGCTTCGCCACCCCCGGGGTGGATATTGGCCTGTTCTGTTCCACACCGATGGTGGCGCTGTCGCGCAATATCTCGCGCAAGGCGGCGATGGAGATGCTGTTGACCGGCGAGCCGATCGACGGCGAACAGGCGGTGCGGATCGGGCTGATCAACAAGGTGGTGGCGCCGGAAATATTGGAAGGCGAGACCATGCTGCTTGCCAACCGGATCGCTTCCAAGCCACGCGGCACCTTGAAGACCGGCAAGGAAGCCTTCTATCGCCAATTGGAAATGCCGTTGGCCGAGGCTTATGCCTATGCCAGCCAGGTGATGACCGAGAATATGCTGGATGTCGAAGCCTGCGAGGGTATCGGCGCCTTCCTGGAAAAACGGGAGCCGAAATGGCCGACGTGAGCGAAGAGGTCGCGCTGCCGCAATATCCCGACAGCCTGATCAAATCGATCCTGCGTTCGGTCAAGACCATCGCCATGGTGGGGGCGAGCGGCAACGACATCCGCCCGTCCTATTTCGCCATGATGTATCTGCTCAACAAGGGCTACAAAATCATCCCGATCAATCCCGGCATGGCGGGCAAGGAGATATTGGGGCAGACGGTTTACGGCTCGCTCAAGGATGTGCCCGCACCGGTGGACATGGTGGATATTTTCCGCGAGTCCAATTATGCGCCGGACATCGCGCGCGAAGTGGTGGCGGAAAAAGACCGGCTGGGGGTCAAGGTGCTGTGGATGCAGCTTGGCGTGATCAGCAGGCAAGCCGAACAGATCGGCAAGGATGCCGGTCTGACCGTGGTGATGAATCGCTGCCCCAAGATCGAGCATGGCCGTTTCTCGGGCGAGATCGGCTGGATGGGGGTCAACCGCAAGGTGATCGACAACCGCAAGCCCCGGCTGTTCGGCCGTGGCGGAAGCCTTCATAATAATTGAGCGTACCGAAGCGGGAGACAGGATGCGTATCGCCGGGGCCGGGCTTTTTGTTGCGTTATTGTCCGGCACCGCATGGGCGCAGCCGGTGCACAGTCTGGACGCGGTGGAGGCCCGCCAGGGCGTGGCATCCGACGGCACCCATGCCTATGCCATCGACAATTCGCGCATCGGAAAATACGATCTCAAGACCGGCCAGCGCATCGCGTCCTGGGAAGGCGAGCCCGCCCTCTTCCCGCACATGAATGCCTGCACCCTGGCGGACCGCAAACTGCTCTGCGCCGCCTCCAACTATCCCAAGGTGCCGATGACCAGCGCGATCGAGATATTCGATCCCGTCGCCATGAAGCATCTTTCCACCATTTCGCTGGGCATGATGAGCGCCGGCTCGCTGACCTGGGTAAGCCGCAAGGACGGTTTCTGGTGGGCGGGTTTCGCCAATTATGCCGGGCGCGGCGGCGAGCCGGGACACGACAACCGCTACACCACCATTGTGAAGTTCGATGCCCAATGGCGACAGATCGAGGGCTTTGCCCTGCCCGATACGGTGCTGGAGCGCATGGCGCCGATGAGCACCTCCGGCGGCGCCTGGGGCGATGACGGCCTGTTGTATGTCACGGGCCACGACCGGCCGGAACTTTATGCCCTGCGCCCGCCCAAGGCTGGATCGGTGCTGGAGCTTGTGGCTACCATCCCCATCCCGTTCGAAGGCCAGGCCATCGACTGGGACCCCGGACAGAAGCGTCTGCTTTGGGGTATCAGCCGCAAGGACCGCAAAGCCATCGCGGTCACCATACCGGGGGTCGAAAGCAATGCCGCACGTTAGTCCGTTCAAGCGCGTCAAGTCTTGCGCGCTCCTGCTGGCTGCTGCCGCGATCTTGACGGTGCCGGTGTCGGCACAACTCCCCAACACCCGCCGCATCCCCTATGCGACCAATGGAGAAACCTGCGATGGCTGGCCCCGCGCCCAGATCGGCATGGCCAAAAGCTATTGCGCCGGAATCGTGGTGGCGCCGCCGGACGATTTCAACAGCCGCACCTTGCGACTGCCGCGTGTGTTGTTGCCCCTGCCGGGCGGAAAAGATTTTCTGGTCACCGATGTCGGCCGCTGGCAGGCCCCCGGCGGCAAGCTGTTCAAGATCACCGCCGAGCGCGGCAAGCCCAGCGTGATCACCCTGGTGCTGGATGATCTTTACATGCCGCATGGCATGATGCGCGGCCCGGACGGCAAGGTCTATGTCAACGAACAGGGCCGCATCTTCCGCTTCGATCCCCTGGCCGCCGATCCCAAAGCCACCGTCGAAACCGTGATCGCCGACGCGCCCGACACCAGGACGCGCTACAATTTCCATCCGCTGTCCCGCTTCATCTTCGACGGCAACAACGATCTGCTGGTTGCGGTCGGCGCGCCCAGCGACCAGTGCCTTGTGGGCGCGCCGTCCAGCGCCGACAGCAAGCCGGATGGCGACAAATTCTGCGCCCAATCGGAAGGCGACTATATGAGCGCAGGCATCCGCCGCTATGCCTATCAGGGCGACGGCAAATGGTCGCCCAACTTCACGATCATGGCGCGAGGCTTGCGCAATTCGGTGGCCATGGTGCGGCACAGTTCGGGCACCTTGCTGCAAGGCGAGAATAGCGAGGACTTTACCCCCGCCGACTCGCCGTTCGAGGAACTCAATGTCTTGCGACAGGGCGCCCATTACGGCTGGCCCTATTGCTATGACATGACCGGCACCAATCCGAATTGGGCGGCGTCCAAGGTGATGGATTGCGCCGGCGACGCTCACACCAAGCCGGTGCGGCTGTTGCCGCCGCACAGCGCGCCGCTGGACATGCTTTATTATGACGGCGCGATGTTCAAGGAGCTGCGCGGCAAGCTGCTGATCTCCCTGCATGGCTATCGCCCGGCTGGTTCGCGCCTTGCCGCCTTTGCGGTGGACCGGCGCGGCATTCCGCTGCTCACGCGCAACGCCCAATTCGAGATGTGGACCACACCGAACAGCGATGAGACCATACGCATGCCCTATGCGGGGCCGGCGTCCGAGCCGTTCCTGCTGACCCCCGGCTGGAACAATATCGAGGGCTTGCATCCGCGCGGCTCCCCGGTGGGATTGGCGGTGGCCGAAGACGGCGCCATCTGGGTGGCGGAAAACACCAACGCCACCATCCTGCGGATTGCCCGCGACAAGCCATAGGCCAAAGACCATGTCCCTCGATAATGCCGCCATGACGATTTTCGGAGATTCCATTTCGGGCAATTGCCTGAAGGTGAAGTTTGTCGCCGACCGTCTGGGCCTGGCCTATGACTGGGTGGAAGTCAGCGTGCTGCAAGGCGAGACCCGCACGCCGGAATTTCTGGCGATGAATCCGGCGGGACAGGTGCCGGTGGTGCGATTTGCCGACAACGGCCCTTTGGCCCAGTCCAACGCCATCATCCTGCATCTGGCGGAGAAGAGCGACCTGATCCCGTCCGACCCGTTCGAGCGCGCCCTGATGTATCAATGGATGTTCTGGGAACAATATTCCCACGAGCCCGCCATCGCGGTGCTGCGCTTTCAGAAATTTTACCTCAAGAAGAGCGACAGCGAGATCGATCCGGCCCTGGTCGCCAAATGCGGCAAGGTTTTGACGGTGATGAATAATCATTTGTCGGGCGGTGAATATTTTGTGGGCGAGAAACTGTCACTGGCGGACATCGCCCTGGTCGCCTATACCCGTTTCAGCCATCAGGCGGATATCGATCTGACCCGCTATCCGAACGTGCTGGCCTGGGTGCGGCGGGTCGAGGGCGATCTTGGGATCGGTCCTGCCGCTTAGCCCGCGCGGATTTTTGGTCAAGATATCCGGATGCAGTGTCATTTATCGCCGGGCCGAACTTATCCATAAGCCCGCTCACGAATTTTAGCCCTGACTAGGAGAGCAACATGGCCGATTATGGCTTCAACACCCTCGCCGTGCATGCCGGCGCCCAGCCCGACCCCGCCACCGGCGCGCGGGCGACCCCGATCTATCAGACCACCGCTTTTGTCTTCGAGGATGCCGACCAGGCCGCCGCTCTGTTCAACCTGCAAGTGTTCGGCAACATCTATTCGCGCATCATGAACCCCACCAATGCGGTGCTGGAAGAACGGGTGGCGGCGCTGGAAGGCGGACGTGCGGCTTTGTCCTGCGGCTCGGGCCATGCCGCGCAGCTCCTGGCGCTCCATACCCTGATGAGCCCCGGCGACAATATCGTGGCGGCGCGCCAGCTCTATGGCGGTTCGATCAACCAGTTCAGCCAGGGCTTCGCCAAGTTCGACTGGCATGTGAAATGGGCCGATGCCACCAAGCCCGAAACCTTCAAGTCCGCCATCAACGACCGCACCAGGGCGGTGTTCGTCGAAAGCATCGCCAATCCCGGCGGCATCATCACCGACCTCGAGGCGGTGGCCAAAATCGCCCATGCCGCCGGGGTGCCGCTGATCGTGGACAACACCCTGGCCTCGCCCTACCTGATCAAGCCGATCGAATGGGGCGCCGATATCGTGATCCATTCCGCCACCAAATTT
>CBHTTW010000170.1:0-5952 GCA_966096025.1 uncultured Alphaproteobacteria bacterium
TTGGCCTGATAGGCGCAGAAGGCGCTGATCAGCATGGCGCGGCGCGCCCAGACCGAATAGGGATGCTGGCGGTCGACTTCGTTGAATTGGGCGGCACAGATATCCCAGGCGCCCGCATTGATCGCCCGCCAGCCATCGGCATAGATCTGCTCGACACTGCGCTCGCGATAGTTTTCGGCGTCCTTGTTGGCATTGTTGGACGCATCGTCCTTGCCCTCGAAAATCGAGCAGGCGGTCAATGCCGCCAGGGCCGCCACCATCGTGACGGCGCGCAGGGCAGGTTTCAGGCGGGCGGCAGAGACCATTTCCTATCCTTGGTTGCACGAAACATAAGCAATTTCAAATGCTTAATCGGAGCCTTGGCTCGCTTCGCGCTTCATGTCCTTTATATACAGCGACCGCGCCGTCTCAGGAAAGTGTCAGTTTTTCAAAGTTCCGGGGGTCGGAAAACAGGGCTCTGAGCAGGGCATTGTTGGTGGTGTGGCCGGATTTCTGGCCCTCAAAACGGGCGATCACCGGCGCGCCGGCCAAGGCCAGATCACCGATCGCGTCCAGAATCTTGTGGCGGACGAATTCATCGGCAAAGCGCTGACGCTCGCGATTGACCACCCCGGTATCGTCCAAGGCCAGGGTATTGGCCAGGGACGCGCCCTTGGCCAGGTCCATCTTGTTCAGGGCTTCCAACTCACTGAGAAAGCCGAAGGTGCGGGCAGGCGCGATCTCGGCCTTGAAGCCGGCGCGGCTGAAAGCGAAGGCGTAAAACTGTTCGCCGATCACCGGAAAGCTGAGTTCATAGGTATAGGACCGGCTGTCATCGGGCAGCAAACTTGCCTTGGCGCCGTTGCTTTCCACCGTCACGGGCTTGAGCACCTTGATCACCGTACGTGGCTCGGCTTGTTCCGCCACACCGGCGCTTTCCAGCAAAGTCAGATAGGAAAGCGCATCGCCATCCAGGATGGGCGGCTCCGGACCATCCAGGCTGACCAGCAGATCGTCGATCTCGGCGCCCGCCGCCGCCGCCATCAAATGTTCCACCACACCGATTTTGGCGCTGCCCTCCCCGATCACCGTGCCCAGGCGGGTTTCGCGCACCAGATCGTAGCGGGCCGGTATGTCGACACCCAGATCGGCGCGGCGAAAAACAATACCGCTGCCCGACGGGAGCGGTGAAAGGATCATGGTCACCGGCACCCCGGCATGGAGCGCGGTGCCGGTGGCGCGGACTTGATGGGCAATGGTGCGGCGGGGAGTCATGCCGCCTTATAGCAGTTTAATTCTTGGAACCGGGAACAGGCGCCAGATCGGCCTGGGTGGGCGATTCCAAGGATGGCAGGAACTGGGGCGGGCGGCGTGCCGACGCGCGGCGCTCGAAATCGGCCCCCAGCGCCAGCAACAGGCTTTCCGACCAGGCCGGTCCGATGAAGGACAGACCGACCGGCAACCCATCCACCGCGCCCATCGGCACGGTGAGGTGCGGATAACCCGCCATTGCCGGCTCGCCCGAAGCACTGCCGCCGATACTGTCGCCCCGGACGGTATCCACGCGGAAGGCCGGTTCGGCAGTCGGACGGATCAAGGCATCCAGCCGGTAGGCGGCAAGCGTGGAATCGATCAAGGCCCTCATCCCCGCGCCCAGTGTGTCGCGCGCCCTGACATAGACGGGATCGGACAAGGTTCCGCTGGCCTGCGCCATTTCGAAATATTCCTGGCCGAAGACCGCAAGCTCGCGCGGGGACGCGGCATTGAAGGCAATCAGATCCGCCAAGGTCTTGGGGCTGCCGGGCGGCAGAGTGGCGAGATAAGCGGCCATGTCATTTTTCAGTTCGTATTTCAGCACCAGGGCGGAATTCTCCGCCATGTCGGCCGGGCGTTTGAAGTCGGGGACCTGCACGATTTCGGCGCCCGCGGCGCGCAATGTCGCCAGCGCGCCTTCGAAGACTTTATCGGTTGGCGTGGTCCCATGCGGAACAATCACGCCCAGCCGCTTGCCGGCCAAGGCGCCGTTCGCCAGCGCCGAAGCATAGGGCAGCAGATGGCTGTCAGCAGACAAGGTGGCGGCATCCGCCGGATCGCTGCCCGCCATCGCGTCCAGCAACAAGGCGGTGTCGCGGACCGTGCGCGTCATCGGGCCTGGTGTGTCCTGGGTATGGGAGATCGGTATCACATGGGTGCGGGACACCAAGCCGACCGTCGGCTTGATGGAGACAAGACCATTGAACGACCCGGGACAGACCAGCGAACCGTTGGTTTCCGTGCCCAGGGCGGCGGCGGCCAGACTGGCGGCGATGGCGGCGCCGCTGCCCGCGCTGGAACCGCAGGTGCTGCGATCCAGCACATAGGGATTGCGGGTCAGCCCGCCGATACCCGACCAGCCGCTGATGGAATGGGTGCTGCGGATATTGGCCCATTCGCTGAGATTGGTCTTGCCCAGGATAATCGCGCCCGCCGCGCGCAGGCGGGCGACAGCAGGCGCGTCGCGCCCGGGCATGCTGGCGGCCAACGCCAGCGAACCGGCGGTGGTCGGCATGGGATCGGCGGTCTCGATATTGTCCTTGATCAGAAGCGGGATGCCGTGCAGCGGCCCGCGCGCGCCCTTGGCGGCGCGTTCCAAGTCCAATGCCTTGGCCTGGGCGATCGCGTCCGGATTGAGAATCAGCACGCTGTTGAGACGGGGACCGGCGCGATCCAGCGCCGCGATGCGCTGCTGATAGGCGCGCACCAGTTCCACCGAGGTGACGCGACGGGCGGCAAGATCGGCCTGCAAGCTGGTGATGTCTTTCTCCACGACATCATAGGGCGCGGCGCAAACCGGTCCGGCCGCCAACAGCAAGGCAAGAATGATCGCGCGCATGGCGCAAGGTTAGGGCCAAACGCCCAAAACGACAAAGGGCGGACTTGCGCCCGCCCTTTGGTCATTTTGCTGGATCCCCTTCCCTCGCCGCTGGTCGCGGCTCGCTGGGGATGACAGCGCGCTTTGGCGCGCTGTCAGTTGGACTGCCTCCGCAGGAATGCCGGAATCTCGAACTGCTCGTCCCGCTTGTGATCGGGGAACAGATCGTCGGCATTGTTGCGCGGCGCTTCCGTCGGTTGCGGCAGGGGCGGCATCGCCCCCTGCATAGTCTGGGCCGTGGCGCGCGGCTGCGCGGCGCGCGGTTCCGGCGCCGGTTCGGTGCGCATGTCCGGCGCGGCCTTCTTGCGGCCGAAGAAGCCCCAGCCGCTGCTTTTCTTTTCCGGCTTTCTGACGGGGGCCAGCGGCTGCTGTTCCAGCGGCCGGAAGCTTTCGGTGGCGGGATATTTGGCTTCCGCTTGCGCCGCCACTTCCGGCGCATCGGCGCCGCCCAGGATATAGTCTTCCGCCGGGCTCTTGTCGGCGCCGATTTCGCTGGCCAGCGCTTCCACACTGGCATGCACCGGATTGAAAGCGGGCCGTACCGGAGCGGCGGCGACCGGCATGGGCTGGGCCACCCGCGCCGGGGATTTCAGGTTCAGATGCGGATGCAGGGGGCGAACCTTTTCCGGCAGCGGCATCTTGAACTGCTCGGCATCGATGCCAGTGGCGACCACCGAAACCCGGATGCGGCCTTCCATATCGTCCAAGATCGTGTTGCCGAAGATGATATTGGCGTCCGGATCCACTTCCGCGCGGATGCGGTCGGCCGCCTGCTCGACTTCGAACAGCATCAGGTCGGGACCGCCGGTGATGTTGATCAACACACCCTTGGCACCCTTCATGGTGACATCGTCCAGCAACGGGTTGGAGATCGCCATATCGGCGGCGCGCATGGCGCGGTCCTCGCCTTCGGCCTCGCCGGTGCCCATCATCGCCTTGCCCATCTCGCTGATCACCGACTTGATGTCGGCAAAGTCGAGATTGATCAGGCCGGGCATCACGATCAGGTCGGTGACCCCGCGCACGCCGGCATGCAGCACCTCGTCGGCCATGGCGAAGGCCTGGGCCATGGTGGTGCGGTCGTTGGCGACGCGGAACAGATTCTGGTTGGGAATGACGATCAGGGTATGGACGAACTGCTGCAGCTCGGCGATGCCGCGCTCGGCCACCCGCATGCGGCGGTCGCCTTCCAGGCTGAAGGGCTTGGTCACCACGCCGACGGTCAGGATGCCCGCCTCGCGCACGGCGCGCGCGATCACCGGCGCGGCGCCGGTGCCGGTGCCGCCGCCCATGCCGGCGGCGATGAAGACCATATGGGAACCCTGGATCTGCTCCATGATTTCAACGAGCGACTCTTCCGCCCCGGCCCGGCCGACATCGGGCTGGGCGCCCGCGCCCAAGCCTTCGGTGGTGTTGGTGCCCAGCTGGATGCGGCGATCGCATTTGGACTGGGACAGCGCCTGGGCGTCGGTATTGGCGACGATGAAGTCGACCCCCTCCAGGCCCGCCTCGATCATATTGTTGACGGCATTGCCGCCGGCGCCGCCCACACCCAGCACGGTGATTCGGGGACGCAGTTCCTTCATTTCGGGGGCCTTGAGATTGATCGCCATATTCCACACTCCTCGCTGACTTGATTCGATCCCCAGAGGGCTTATGCCCCAGGATTCACAACCGATTCGCGGTTCTATTGTTGAATCACTAGAGCCATCTGCGCGTCAACCGTCCCAGCCATCCGGTGAAGCCGTTTTCATTCTTTGTTTTGCTGCGCGCGATGGCGATGTCGGGATTCAAAAGTTCGGGCGGCATGGTGGCGCCCGCCATCATCAGGCCGATCGCGGTGGCGTAGTCGGGACCTGCCGAAGCGGCGGCCAGTCCGGCAAATGCCTGCGGCCTGCCGATACGAACCTGTTTGTTGAGAATCCGCGACGCCAGCTCGCGGGTGCCCGCCAACTGGCAGGCGCCGCCGGTCAGGACGGCGCGGCGGCCCGCCGCCACATCGAAACCGCTGGCGCGAAGCCGGGTCTGGACCTCGCCGAAAATCTCTTCCAGCCGCGCCTGGATGATGCGGGTGAGCATGGAACGCGGCAGGCGCAGGGCGGAATCGTCACCCTCCTCGCCCATCTGGGCGACCGAGACCACATCCGCCGCCCCGTCCATCTCGCCCATGGCCGCGCCATAGAGGGTCTTGGTGCGTTCGGCGGCCGCCAGAGGGGCGGCCAGCATGCGGGCGATATCGTTGGTGACGGCAAAACCGCCCACCGGCACCACATCGACATGCACCAGATGGCCTTCCAGGAAGACCGCGATGGAGGTGGTGCCGCCGCCCATGTCGATCACCGTGGCGCCGATCTGCTTTTCGTCCTCGGTCAGGGTGGAGAGGCCGCTGGCATAGGCGCCGAACAGGTTGCCCACCACATGCAGGTGACAGCGTTCCACCGCCAGTTTGAGGTTCTGCAGCGGCGACGGCCTGACCGCCACGGCATGCATGGCCACGCCGATGCGCTGGCAGAACATGCCGGAGGGGTTCTTCACCCCCCGCGCCTCGTCCACCACATAGGTGGTGGGCGCGGACTGGATGATCTCATGGCCATCCAGCTTGGCGCGGGCCCGGCCATCGGCCAAAAGCGCGCGCAAGTGATCGTCGGACACCAGCGCCCCGTCCAGCGACATCACGCTGCGGCTGGTGACGCTGACCGGCTGGCCGCAATTGACCCCGATCAGCACATTCTGGATGCGGGCATCGGCCATATTCTCCGCCGCCGCCACGCAGTCGCGGATGGATTCCTCGGCCTGATCCAGGCTGGTGACGGTTCCCGCCTTGAGGCCGGAGGATTCGCGCAAGGCGCTGCCCAGGACCTTGAGGGAACCGGCTTCGGCCTGGCCGATCACGCAAACGATTTTCGAAGTGCCGACATCCAGCGCCGACACCAGGCCGGTGCGGTAGGCGGGGATTTCATTGTTGACGCGCAAGCGCACCGTCTGGTTCACGTCTCTTTCCCTCTTACAGCATCCTTCTTCTCGCCATTCTTCAGAAGGAAAAAATAATGGGTCGGCGAACG
>CBHTTW010000171.1:0-5866 GCA_966096025.1 uncultured Alphaproteobacteria bacterium
AGGGAAAAATCCTGATCGCCGTAATTGGTGAGACCGCCCCCGATCCCCGTCTTGCTCATATTCCTGCTCTGATATCCCCGGCTGGCGCGCGACTTTGGACTGTATTCCCGTCTCCTGCAAATCTGCCCTTCAGGCCGTTGCCGCGCCATTTGGAACCGGGCTATTGTGCAACAAAAACAGGGGAAAATCGCATGAAGCTCGCAAATCACTTTACCTTAACTCTGGCGGCGCTTTGTGCCTTCTCCCTGCCCGCCCAAACCCAGGACTCGGAGGTGGATCAGGCCGAGCTGCAACGCATCATGAAGGAGCATCCCGCCTGGGCGGTATGGCTGTCCGATCCGGCCTTGGCCAAGCTCACCCTGGCCGGTCCCAAAATGCCCAACTCCCAATGGCGCGCCGACGATATCCGCCGGCCCCAGCCGCCCCATGTCGATACCGGCAAGGCCTGCGCCGCCACCCCGCCCGGCGACGCCGATGTGCTGTTCAACGGCCGCGACCTGTCCAAATGGACCAGCGACCATATGGAGGCATGGACCCTCAAGAATGGCGAAGTGACCAGCGGCGGCAAGGTCTACAATTTCCTGCGCACCAAAGAGTCCTATGGCGACGTCCAGATTCATGTCGAGTTCAAGCTGCCGGCCCAGCCCAATCCGCCGGCCAATCCCCAGCGCCGCGGCAATAGCGGCGTGTTTCCCATGGGGCTTTATGAACTCCAGATTCTGGATTCCTACGGCACCGACACCTATCCCGATGGCATGGTGGGCAGCATCTATTCCCAGTCGCCGCCGCTGGTGAATGCGGCACGGCCGGCGGGAACCTGGCAGTGCTACGATATCGTGTTCCGCGCGCCCCATTTCTCGGGCGACACGGTGACCAGCCCGGCGCGCATGACCGCGATGCTGAACGGCGTGCTGGTGCAGGACAATACGGCGCTGATCGGCGCCACCATCCATGGCAAGGTCGGGACCTATAAGCCGCATGCCGCCGAACTGCCGCTCACCTTGCAGGATCACGGCAATATCGAAAGCCTGGTTTCCTTCCGCAATATCTGGGTCCGGCGGCTGCCGCCAAGCTAGACCGGTGTCTAAACCGGCTTGAGGCCCAGTTTTGTCAGGCTCGCGTTCAGGTGCTCCAGGGCTTCCTGGGTCGGGCCCGGATAAGGCCCGACGCTGGGTGTGTTGCCCCTATAACCGATATCGGCCATGCCTTCCGGCAGGGAGTAAAAGCCCGACATCATCAAGGTGCGCAAACGCGCGAAGAACTCCGCCGGTTTTTCATAGCCCGGCTTGATGCTCTTCTTGAAGGCGATGGCGTCAAACACCTGCCGCCGTTGCGCATCGCCAGCCTTGCGGAAATCGGCCTTAAACCGCTGCGCCGATTCCGCATCCAGCCAGGCCAGGCCGGACAGGATCAAATCCCGGTCCTTCTGCTGCACCGGATAAGGCGCGCTGACCCATTCGTCGATAAAGGCGTCCAGGTGCAAGGTCCCCGCCGATGGGGAATGGCCGTCGGCGGGCAGCATCAGATCGGCGGCGATGCGCAAGGTCTCGCGCTGCGCCGGATCCAAGGTCAGCGGCCACGGCACGGTCGGCTCGGTCAGTTTGGCGTCCAACCCATAACCCTTGGCCTGGATCGGCTCCAAAGGCAGATCTTTCCATAATCCGACTTGCGCGTCTTTTGAATCGCATCCGGCCACGGCCAGGCTCGAAGAGGCCGCCGCAATCCAACTGAGGGTAACGCGCCGCGAGATTTCCATGGTCACACCTCCCCTTTCTTGAGGCGTTCGACCAGATGTTCCGTGCTGCGCCAGGCCAGGGCCATGATGGTCAAAGTCGGGTTTTTGTGGGCGTTGGAGGTGAAAACACTGCCATCGACCACCACCAGATTGTTCACGTCCCAGGTCTTGCCGAAACTGTCGGTGACCGAATTATCGGGCTTGTCGCCCATGCGCGTGGTGCCCAATTCGTGGATGATCACGCCGCCGTCCTCGATCGCTTCTTCTGGTGTTCGATCCGGGGTCAGCACCGTGCCGCCCAACCGGCCGATCATTTCCTTCGCCGTCTTGATGCCATGCGCGATTTGCCGGATTTCATGCTGGGACCATTTCCAATGGAAGCGCAATACCGGAAGGCCATTCCTGTCCTTCACATCCGGATCCAATTCGCAGAAGGAATCCGCATTGGGGATCATCTCGCCGCGCACGGTGTAGGACAGTTGCGCGCCGTAATAGCGCCGCGCATCCTCCTTTAGCGACGCGCCATAGCCGTCTTCCATCCCGCCCAGCGAGAAACCGGCGCCGGGCATGCCGAAACGGCCGCCGATTTCGTAGTGGTATCCGCGCGGGAAATCGAGCTTGCCCGCCGCCTGTTCCTTGTAGAGCCACCAGGGGATGTAGAGATGCGCCACATCCATGCCGTCTTCATTGTAGCGGGGCCGTCCCTCCAGCGCCGGAATATGGCCGCGCACATTCGTGCCGGTGGTGTCCATCAAATTGCGCCCGACCTGGCCGCTGGAATTGGCCAAACCCGACTTCAGTCCCGCTTTTCCGGAATTGAGCAGGATCTTGGCGGTATCGCAGGCGCTGGCCGCCAGCACCACCACCCGGGCGCGCACGGAATGCGGCTTGCCCGCCTTGTCGAAATACTCCACGCCGGTTGCCTTGCCGCCGGCATCAGTGAGCACGCGTGTCACGGTCGCATCGGTGACGATGCGCGCCTTGCCGGTGGCGACGGCCATGGGCAACACCGAGGTGGTGGACTGATACGCCGCACCGATGCCGCAGCCGCGGCCGCAGGGCGAGGCATTGAAACAGGCCTGGCGCGGCACATCCGGATGATCGATGTCGCGTGAAAGCACCGCATAGTGCGCGGGGATGCAGGGAATGCCCAAATCATTCGCCGCGGCCTTGATCATCAGCTCGGTGATGCGCGGCTTGGGAGCGGGCAGCAGGACACCCGGCGAGGAATTGGGATGGTTCTCAAGCCCATTATTGGCGCCGATCACCCCAGCCAGTTTTTCGGTGCGATCGTACCAGGGCGCCATCTCGTCATAGGAAACCGGCCAGTCCATGCCCAATCCGTCGCGGCTTTTGGGCTTGAAATCATAAGGACCGAAACGCGGCGAATGCCGGCCCCAATGATTGGTACGCCCCCCCAGCATGCGCGACCGCCACCAGCGGAATTTCGAATCCGGCGCCACCGTGTAGGGCTCACCCGGCACCATCCAGCCGCCATTCACCGTGGCGTCGTAATAACCGAAATGCTTGTCCGGGGTGGAACTGGCGAGCAGCGGCGCTTCCCGGTTCCATTTCAGCATGGCGCTTTCCGAGACCGGATCATAATCGCGCCCCGCTTCCAGGATCAGAGTCTTGATCCCGGCCTTGGTGAGCACATAGGCGGCGATGCCGCCGCCCGCGCCTGATCCCACGACAATGACATCGGGTTCGAAATCACTTGCTGATTTATTGTCGGGCATGGGGCCTGATGGCTCTTCTGAATCTCACAATTTGAGCATGCTAGGATAGGAGATCGGGGCGATCCAGCCATATCTGTCCACATTAAGTAATACCGTTGCCGTTTGCAGCATCGTGCGGAATTGGCGCAACAACCGCCGGTATTACATCGGACAGCCGCTGCCATATTCGTTGAAATTGCTCACCGCCGCATCCATCCGGGCGGAAACAATCTGCTTGTTGCGCTGGCTGGCGAGAATCCGGTGATTCTGGATGATCTCCACCGACATGTTCGCCGCTCTTTTGTCCGTCTTGCGGTCCGCGACGAAATTCTGCACGCATCTTTCAAACAGATCGGCCGCGGCGGCATAACGCTCCGCCGCCGCCATGCCCGCCACGATCTGTTCGCGGCTGGCGGTGAAGCCATCGACCGCTGCCGGCATGTTGGGGGCGCGGCAATTGTCGCTGGCAAAGCTGGCGCGCACCCAGGCCGGTGTGGGACGGGCATCGATGACTTCATCGGACTTGCAGATGCGGGCGAACGGCTTGTCGCCGGCAGGGATAACCGGAGGTGCAAGCGCAGTGGACCGTTCGGGCAGAGCCTTGGCCGCATACAGGCCTCCCGCCGCGGCGATGGCCGCGGCGACGGCAAAACCCATTCCGATCCACTTGCGCATACAGTCCTTACGGGTTGATGCGGCTGCCCCCGACCACGCCCTTCTTGATCAGGTCGCTGAGCTTGATCATCCCCTTATAGGCAAATTTCTGCACCCGCTGACCGCGATAGGTCTCGGTGGTGTAGATGTCGCCCTTGGAGTTGGTGACGATGCTGTGCACGGCATAGAACTGCCCCGGCTGACGGCCGCCGCCGCCGAACCAATAGAGTTCCTTCATGCTGGCGCGGTCGAAGACATGCACCGTGGCATTGGCGCCGTCCGACACATACATGAACTTCTGCTGCGGATCGCGTGAGAAGGCGATCTCCCAGGCCGAACCATCGCCGCGCGTTTCGGGTTTCAGGATGTGCTGGCGCAGATAGGTGCCGTCCATCTTGAACACCTGGATGCGGTTGTTGGTGCGGTCGCAGGCATAGATCAGTCCGTCATTCGACGGCTGGGCGCAATGCATCGGATTGCCGAATTGCGGCGAGTTGACGTCGTAATGCGGAATCGGCTTGTCGTCGGGCTTTTTGCCATAGGCGCCCCACATGCGCTTGAACTTCAAGGTCGTCGCATCCCACACCGAAACGCGCTTGTTGCCGTAACCGTCGGCCAGGATCATTTCATTGCCGGCGAAGCGGATCTGGGCGACGCCGCGCACATTGTCGGTGTCCAGGCTGCCCTTGCTGCCATTGGCCTTGCCGATCTGACCGAGATATTTACCGTCGGGGCTGAATTTCACGATGAAACTGTCGTGATACTTGCCGACCCCGCCGCCGGCATAAAGCGGCGGCGCCGCGGCAGGCGTTTCCGCGAACTGCGCCGCGCTGCCCGCGGGCGGGCGCGGCTGATAGGCGCCATTGCCGCCCAACCAGATATTGCCGTCCGGACCGACGGTGATGCCGTGGTTGGAGCTGGGCCAGTCATGGCCATTGCCCCGCACCTGGTCGCGGCCCCATGACTTTTTCAGATTGCCGGCGGGATCAAACTGCAGAACGTCGGGCGCCGCTATGCAGCAGTCCGCCTCCTTGCGCGCGGCATAGGATTCTTTTTGTTCCAGGGTCTGGGGACGATGAAAGACCCAGACATTATCCTGCTTGTCGACGTCCAGGCCGATGGTCATGGCCAGGATCCAGTGATTGGGCAGCGGCTTGGGCCAATAGGGATCGACCTCGAACCAGGGCACCATCACATCGCCGGCCGCCTGGGCCTGAGCCGCGCCCCGGTTCACCAGCAATGGCGCGGTGGCCATGGTGGCGGCAAGCGCGGCGCAGGCCGCTCCGGCCAAGAATTTCCGAGACAAGATCGATTTTTTCATGATTTTCTCCCCAAGCCACCGGGAGGGTGGCACCCTCCTCTAACTGCGCGTCAGGCTACACAGGATTGCCGCCCGCGCCAACCCGCTCAATCGGCGGGATTTCCTTACGCTTGTGCAGCATGGCATGGGAGCGCTAATTCAAAAGGGTCGTCCGCCGACGGCGAGCAAAGGAGTGACTGTGCGCGTCCTGATTGCCGGCTTCCAGCATGAAACCAACACTTTCGCGCCCTCCAAAACCGGTTATGACGATTTTGTAAGGGGTGGCGCCTTTCCGGCCCTGACGCGCGGCGCCGATCTGCTGGCCATGCGCGACATCAATATTCCGGTGGGCGGCTTTATCGGCGCCATGCGCGATGTCGAGCTGGTGCCTGTTGTTTGGGCGGGCGCCACACCCGCCGCCCATGTCACGCGCGAGGCTTTTGAACGCATCGCCCGGGA
>CBHTTW010000172.1:0-5817 GCA_966096025.1 uncultured Alphaproteobacteria bacterium
GTGAAGGGTGCAACCCCGGATATGGCTTTAAATTTCAACGGAAAAGCGCCAATTGTGGCCTCATGGCGGCATTGAGTAACTTCGACAATGCGGGGCGCGCGTGAAAGTCGCGCCCGAGCAATTGCGAGCCCTTCTGGCGCAGCAGCTGCCGGATCTGACCCGGCATGACGACTATGATGGCATGCCGCCGGGGTCCGGCACGATGAAGGCGGCGGTGCTGTTGCCGGTGATCCTGCGCGGCGAGCCCAGCCTGATGTTCACCCGCCGCACCGAAAACCTGGCGCGGCATAGCGGCCAAGTGAGCTTCCCCGGCGGCCGCAGCGAGGCCGGCGACCAATCGCCGGTGGAAACGGCGCTGCGCGAGACCTTTGAGGAAACCGGCATTGCCGCCTCTTTCGTCACCGTGGCCGGCTATCTCGATCGCTATCTCACCGGCACCGGCTTCGATATTCAGCCGGTGGTGGGACTGTTGGCCGACGGCTTTGCCCTGACCCCCGATCCGCGCGAAGTGGCGGAAATTTTCGAGGTGCCGCTGGCTTTTCTTTGCGATCCCGCCAACCGGCGGCGCGAAAGCCGCGACATCGGGGGATATAAGCGCAATTTCTACGCCTTCACCTACCGGGATCACGAAATCTGGGGCGCCACCGCCGCCATCGTGGTCAATCTGGCCGAACGCCTCCGTGCTATAAGCGAATCGTGAGGATCGATCCTGCGCAACATGGATGGATGACTGCACCGGAGACGGTGGCAGTCATGACGGCCCTCGGCGAGGCTCGCTTTGTGGGCGGCGCCGTGCGCAATGCGCTGTTGGGCGTGCCGGTGGTGGATGTCGATATCGCCGTGCCCATGCCGCCTGAAGAAGCGCTGGCGAGGCTGAGGGCCAAGGGCATCAAGGTGGTGGAGACGGGCTTGGATCACGGCACCGTCACGGCCATCGCAGGCACCCATGCTTTCGAAGTCACATCCCTGCGCCGCGATGTACAAACCGATGGCCGCCACGCCCTGGTCGCTTTCACCGACGATTGGGCCGAGGATGCGGCGCGTCGCGACTTCACCATCAATGCGCTTTATGCCACGGCCGATGGCGAGATTTTCGATTATGCCACCGGGGTCGAGGATCTGATCGCCGGCAAGGTGCGCTTCATGGGCGATGCGCGCGCCCGCATCGCCGAGGATCATTTGCGGGTGCTGCGTCTGTTCCGCTTTCATGCCTGGTACGGCAAGGGAGAGATCGACGCCGAGGGTTTGCGCGCCGCCGCCCTGGCCAAGGACAAACTCCAGACACTGTCGGCGGAACGGATCGCCAAGGAATTGCTGCGGCTGCTCGAGGCCGCCCATCCCGTGCCGGTGCTGCGGGTGATGGCGGCGACCGGAATCCTGTCTCTGCTTTTGCCGGGCGCCTTGCAATTGCTTCGGCTGGAAAAGCTGGCGCAGTTGGAAGCGGAAAATAATTTGCCGCAAGACGCGGTGCTGCGCCTGGCGGCCCTGCTGCCCGATGGCGCATCAGCCGCCAAAAGCGCGGCCGATGCCTTGCGCCTGTCCAATGCCATGCGCGACCGGCTGGGGAATGCGCTGGGCGGCGAGAAGGTCGGGTTTCAAATCACCGCATCGCAGGCGCGGCGGCTGCTCTATCGCATCGGCGCGGCGAGTTTCAAGGACAAGGTGATGCTGCAATGGGCCGGCGCGCCGCAAAGCACAGCGGGCGCCTGGCGGATGCTGCTGGAGATGGCGGACAATTGGCAGCGGCCGCGTTTTGTCCTGACCGGGCGCGATGTGATGCAGGCGGGCATACCGCAAGGTCCCGATGTCGGACGGATTCTGGCCGAGGTGGAAGACTGGTGGGTGGAAGGCGATTTCGCCGCCGGCGAGAGCGCGCTAAGGGACCGGCTTAAAATGGCGGTCGATCAGGCTCGCGCATGAGTTTGGACGTGGTGGCCTCTCTGTCATTGCCCGGCGATCCCGCCAAGGCCAATGAAGACGCTGTCGGCCATGGCGGCGATGCCGCGGTGGTGATCGACGGCGCCACGCCTTTGGGCGATGGCCTGATGCCGGGTCTCAGCGATGCCGCCTGGATCGCCCAGTTCGGGGCGCGCCGGCTGATGGCGCATCTGAGGGAAGGCGACGGCGCGCGCAAGGCGCTCAGGGCCACGCTTGCCGATACGCAAAAGAGCTATGAAGCCTTGCGCCGTCATGCGCCGGAGGAAATGTGGCAGACGCCCTGCGCGTCCATGATGCTGGCGGCGGCGGCTGAGAGCGGCGTGGAATTTCTTTGGTATGGGGATTGCGCGGCTTTGGTGAAGCAAGGCGACGCGCCTGTAACGGTGGTTGGCGAGACATTCGAAAAGCGCGCCGCCGAGGCACGGCGGGCCCAGGCACTGGCGAAGGAAAAGAAGCTGCCGCCCGCCTCTGGTCTCAGCCGCCCGGAATTCCTCACCGACCTGCGCGCCTCGCGCAACCGCATCAATAGCGGCAATCACTGGCTGTTCAGCCCGGACGTGAAGGCGGCCGCGCATGTCTCGCGCCGGGTGATGAAGATCAGGCCGGGATGCGAAATCCTGCTGCTGACCGACGGTTTCCTGGCGTTGGCAAGCGACTATGGCGCTTACAGCGTCGATAGCCTGATGGCGGCGGCATTGTCGAAAGGCCTGGTCGCCTTGGGCGATGAGCTGCGCGCCATCGAGGCGGGCGACAGTGGCGGCGACAAATTTCCGCGCTTCAAGAAAAGCGACGATGCTACGGCTTTATTGCTGCGCCTGATCTAGCCGCACCGCCCTCGCCCGCTTCGCGGGCTCGAAGCGGGGCCAGCTTTTCTAAGCTCGCGTCCATACGCTGTCGCTATGGACCGCCAAGAAAAGCTAGGCCAAATAACCGCGGCTCAGAGCATCGCCTTCGCGACTTCCTGATAGCCATGCCAAATCATCGAAAGCGCGACGTAGACCACGATGGCAAGGCCGATATAGGCGATCCAGCGATAGCGCTCCAGCAGCTTTGCGATGTACGAGGCCGCGGCGCCCATCAACGCCACTGACATCAAGAGACCGATGATCAGGACGTCGAGATGTTCGCGGGCGGCGCCCGCCACCGCCAGCACATTATCCAGCGACATGGAAACGTCGGCGATCAGAATCTGCGTGATGGCTTTCTTGACCGAAGCGCCGGTTTCGATCTCGGGGACAATATGGGTTTTGTCGCCCGACAGGTCCCGCCACATCCGCCAGCACACCCACAAGAGCAGGATGCCGCCCGCCAGCATCAGTCCGATGATGGCCAGCAGCTGCACGGCGACAGCCGCCATGGCGATTCGCATCAAGACGGCGGCGAGAAGGCCCCAGAGAATGACCTTCTTGCGCAGTTTCACCGGCACGCGCGCCGCTGCCAGGCCGATCACCACGGCATTGTCGCCGGCCAATACCACGTCGATCATCAGGACTTGCAGCAGGGCCACAAAGCCGCCGGGGTCAAACAATGTCAGATGCATACCGGCCTCTTATTCTTTGGTCGCACGGCCTGAAATAAGGTCGGTTCCACAGTTATTCCTTTGGAAATAGAGACGTCTGGCGCAAGGCTTCCCCCAGCACCATCGCGGCGGCTTGTGCCACATTCAAGGACCGCAGACCCGAGCGCAAGGGAATCACCAGCCTGGCATCCACGGCGTCATGCACCTGTTGGGGGACGCCGGCACTTTCCCGTCCCATAAGAAGGGTGTCGTCAGGGGCGAAAGCGAAATCGGTATAGGCAAGGTTTCCCCTGGTGGTCAGCAGCACCAGCCGGGACGCTGGAAGTACATTCCGGCGGAATTGAGCCCAGGATTCATGGCGCCGGATGTCGGCGTTCTGCAGATAATCCATCCCCGCCCGGCGGAAATTGCGGTCCGACAGCAGAAATCCACAGGGCTCGATGATGTCGATTCCCACCCCCAGGCAGGCGCCCAGCCGCATCAGGCTGCCGGCATTTTGGGGGATATCGGGCTCATACAGCGCCAGGCGCACCCCAAACCTCCAATTTTCACCCCTTTGTGGATTAAGTCGCGGCAGGACAAGGCATTTTCTGCGTCATCGTGCCGCAAGACCCTCGAAAATCGACTCTCTATTTTACCGGCCCAACGAACAAGGGGAATGGGCCCAAAGCGCGTCACCGCGTCAGTACTGCATCCCGGCTTGTTTGTGGCAGAAGTTCGCAGGTTATTTCCAAGTTTTTCCGATCTCAAAGTTCTAAAGGTGAACCCAGTGGCAGCTACGACGAGTGACGCGGGCACGCGACGCGATTTCCTTTATGTGGCGGCGGGCTCGGTGGGGGCCGTTGGTGTCGTGACGGCGGCTTGGCCGTTCATCGACCAGATGAACCCGTCGGCTGCCGCGCTGGCCCTGGGCTCGACCGAGATCGATCTCGCAGCCATCCAGCCGGGTCAGCAGATCGTCTACAAATGGCGCGGACAGCCGCTGTTCGTGCGCCGCCGCACGCCGGCGGAAATCGCCTCCGCCAAGGCGGTGGATGTGAATTCCTTGCCCGATCCCCTGGCGCGCAACGCCAACCTGCCGGACAACGCCCTGGCCAATGACGCGGACCGCGCCACCAAGCCGGAATGGCTGATCGTCAAGGGCGTCTGCACCCATCTGGGCTGCACCCCCACCGTTTCCACGCCGCAGATTCCCGAAGGCGAGTATGGCGGCTGGCTGTGCCACTGCCACGGTTCGGAGTACGACACGTCGGGGCGCATCCGCAAAGGTCCGGCGCCGGAGAATCTGGCGGTGCCGCCGTACACGTTTCTGACTGATACCCGCGTCAAGGTCGGTTGAGGAGAACAACAACAATGTCTGGCCCTTCAACCTACAATCCCCAGTCCGGCCTTGAGCGCTGGATCGACGCCCGCCTGCCGCTGCCGCGTTTGCTGCACGACACGGTCCACACCTTCCCGACGCCGCGGAACCTGAACATCTGGTACACCTTCGGCGGCATCCTGGCTTTCTGCCTGGGCGTTCAGATCGTCACCGGCATCACGCTGGCGATGCATTATGTCGCCAACGCGAACCTGGCCTTCAACAGCGTCGAAGCCATCATGCGCGACGTCAATTACGGCTGGCTGATCCGCTACATCCACGCCAATGGCGCGTCGATGTTCTTCCTGGCGGTCTATATCCACATGTTCCGCGGCCTCTATTACGGCTCCTACAAGGCGCCGCGCGAGCTGATCTGGATCATCGGCGTGCTGATCTATCTCCTGATGATGGCCACCGCCTTCTTCGGCTATGTGCTGCCCTGGGGCCAGATGTCCTTCTGGGGCGCCACCGTCATCACCAACCTGTTCAGCGCCATTCCGGTGGTGGGCAACCATATCGCCACCTGGCTGTGGGGCGACTTCGCGGTGGGCGACGCCACCCTGAACCGCTTCTTCTCGCTGCATTACCTGCTGCCCTTCATCATCGCCGGGGTGGTGGTTCTGCATATCTGGGCGCTGCATGTCCCCGGCAACAACAATCCGCTGGGCATCGATGTGAAGAGCCCGCAGGACACGGTGCCGTTCCATCCCTATTACACGGTCAAGGACGCCTTCTATCTGGTCCTGTTCGTGATTCTCTTCGCGGCTTTTGTCTTCTATTCGCCGGACTTCTTCGGCAATCCGGACAATTACCAGCCGGCCAATCCGCTGGTGACGCCGCCGGATATCGTGCCGGAATGGTACCTGCTGCCCTTCTACGCCATGCTGCGTTCGATCCCGAACAAGCTGCTGGGCGTGATCGTGATGGGCGGCGCCATCGTCACCCTGGTCTTCCTGCCCTGGCTGGACACCAGCCGGGTGCGCTCCTGCCGCTTCCGTCC
>CBHTTW010000173.1:0-5789 GCA_966096025.1 uncultured Alphaproteobacteria bacterium
TCCACCGGCGAAGTGATGGGGGTGGACGAAAATTTCGGCCGCGCCTTCGCCAAGAGCCAGATCGGCGCCGGCACCAAATTGCCCACCGGCGGCACCGTCTTCCTGTCGGTGAAGGACGGCGACAAGGATCTGATTGAAGCCCCGGCGCGCGAATTGCTCGCCATGGGCTTCTCGCTGATCGCCACCCGCGGCACCGCGCGCATTCTGGAAAGCAAGGGCCTGCCGGTCGCCACCATCAACAAGGTGCTGGAAGGCCGCCCCCATGTGGTGGACGCGCTCAAGAATGGCGAGATCAACCTGGTGTTCAACACCACCGACGGCGCCCAGGCGCTGGCGGATTCCTCGTCCATCCGCCGGGCGGCCCTGACCCTGAAGGTTCCCTATTACACCACCATGGCGGGGGCGGCGGCGGCTACCCAGGCGATCCAGGCCCTGCGGTCGGGCTCGCTTGAGGTGGCGCCAATTCAGAGTTTTTGAGGCGCCAGCCTTGGGAGCACCTGACTTGAAGTCGCCCCCCTCCAGTCCTACTCTTTGTGGTGTAGCGCTGAAGTTCTCTTTGAATTAATCAGCAAAATCAGTGACTTAACAAATAAGAGGTTCGGCAACCGGCAAAGCCCGGGGCTCAGAGCCCCTTTTTGCCGGACGGAAATTGACGATGGAAAAGATCCCGATGACGCATTCCGGCTTCCAGGCCCTGGAAGCCGAATTGAACCGCCTGAAGAACCAGGACCGCCACGACATCATCAAGGCGATCGCGGAGGCGCGCGCCCATGGCGATCTTTCCGAGAATGCCGAATATCACGCCGCCAAGGAGCGCCAGAGCTTCATCGAAGGCCGGGTGATGGAGCTGGAAGACCAGATCGGGCGCGCCGATGTGATCGACATTTCCAAATTGTCGGGCACCAGCGTCAAGTTCGGCGCCACCGTGACATTGGTCGATGAAGATACCGACGAGGAGCGCAAGTTCCAGATCGTCGGCGATGTGGAATCCGACGCCAAGAAGGGCCGCATTTCGCTGTCGTCCCCCATCGCGCGCGCCTTGATCGGCAAGAGCAAGGGCGACACGGTGGAAGTGGCGGCGCCGGGCGGGGCGCGGTCTTACGAGATCGTCAAAGTTGAGTTCAAATAGCGCGGTCCTTTTGCGCCGGGAGTTCGTTGCGCCTTCGCTAATGTACGTTTTCAGTACACTTCGCTCGGCGCTCCCGCTCCCGTCGCAAAATTCCTCGCGCTATAGAACGCCCGGAATGAATCGCGCCGTCTTGGCCCTATACGCCGCATATTCTGGATAAGTATCCGCCAGCACCTGTTCCTCGAAATGGCTGCGAATCCACAACAGGGTGACCACCAGCAGCGCCAGCACCCAGGACCAGGGCGCGGCGAATTGCAGGGCGGTGCCGATGACGGTGATCATCTCCACCGCATAAAGCGGATGGCGGGCATGGGCATAAGGGCCGCCGGTCACCAGCTTGCGCGCCTCGGGCATGATCGAGAAGGACTTGCCCAGCCGCCAGAGGACCAGGAATGAGGCGAGACTTCCCACGCCGATCAAAATGGCCGCGAGAATTTGCATGCCCAGGCCGAGCTGCGCCACCGGCAACTGGATGATGCCGACACCCGCGAAAGTGCCCAGCACCGCGAAAACACGCGGCACCGCGCCTTTGGACTTGGCGACCGGCTTGTCGCGCACGATCAGAAGATAAACCAGCAACAGGTTGAAGCACCCCGCCGCCAGCAGGGAGAAGAACTGCACCCAGATGAACGGGCTGGCGGTGCCGCCGGCGATCAGCGCGCCGTCATGCGCCAGGATGGCGCGCAGCTGCAACGCGCCATAGGCGAACCACAGCATCAAGGGCAGGCCGGCGACGATATCGAAAATCTTGGTGTCGCGCGCCTTGAGCCAGCGCGGGTCGGGCTCGCCCGGCAGCAGCGACCAGATCAGCAAGGCAAGCCAGCCCGGTCCGAAGGAAACCAGCGCCGCGGTCATGCCCAACGAAGCCAGATTCTGCGGATCGAAAGCCAGCAAGCCGGGCGCCAGAAAATAGGCGGCAACCGCCTGCGCCGGTGACGCAATCGCATTCAGGACCAGGATGGACAGAAAGCCGCGATGGGCGCGCGCGAAGGCCACAACCGACGGCAAAAAATACACGAACAGCGTCAAAGCCATCGCCAACAGCGCAAGGCCCTTGGCCTGGCCGGTCAAAATTTCGTGCAACATTGTCCCCCCCACCCGCTTATTTTTTCGCGTTATTCACGTTTATTCGCGCCGCGCCAAGACCGCCACCATCTCCGCGACTTCGATGAACTTCCCATCCGGCGCCAAATCCCGCAAGGCCGCCGCCAGCAGGGCGGTGAATTCTTCCTGCCGCGCGCCAAGGGTTTGGGGGCCGCATTGCGACATGGACAAGGCGCGGCCCACAATATCTTCGATGGTCAATTTCTGACGGATGGTGACCGACAGCCCGTCCACTTTCGTGAAAGCGGAGGCAAACAAAAAACTCTCATAGCGGCGATGGCCGCCGCCCCGCTCTTTCGACTTGTCCCGGCGAAAACGCTCCTGCATCTCGCAGAGAATTTTGAACCAGCCATTTTCGGCCACCGGCGGATGTGCATCGTGAAACAGCGCCACGCCGCCGTCCGGGGTCACGATCTTGTCCAGCATGGCCAAGGTCGCGGAACGGTCCATCCAATGAAAGGAGCGGCCCATCGTCACCAGCCGGAAAGGCCCCATTGCCGGTGTGAGATCCCCCGAACCGCCCGGTAGCCTTGTCAGGACCACGCCTTGCGCCTGTGCCGCCGCGCCCGCCGCCGCCAGCATCTCGGGCTCCGGGTCCATGGCGGTCACCGCCATCCCCAGCCTGGCAAAGGCAACCGCCAGCATCCCCGTGCCGCAGCCCAAATCCAGAACAGCATCCCCGGGCCTCAGGCCCGCCAGGGCCGCGACTCGCGCCACCAGCCGATCGGGAAAGCCCAGCCGGAAACGCTCGTAACCGGCCGCCATGCTTTGAAAGGGCCGGGACTGGCCAAGTGTCATAAAGGGAACCTTTTGGACTTTGCTTTGTTGGTCATGGGCTTATACTGCAACCTACTATAATCGAAGGCGCGAGGAATTTTGTGACCTGAGCAGGAGCGAGGAGCGATGTGGGCAACTGGCCCATGAGCGACGAGCGACGCACTCAGGGCGCAAAAGGACCGCGCTGCGGAAAATCGGATTCCATGTCCAATATCGCCCTCGTCGACGACGACAAGAATATTCTGGCTTCTGTCAGCATGCTGCTGGAGCAGGAAGGTTATCATGTCCGCACCTTCTCCGATCCAGCCGCGGCCCTGACCGCGCTGGCGCCCGCCCCGCCCGACCTCGCCATCCTGGATATCAAGATGCCGCGCATGGACGGACTTGAGCTGCTGCGCCGCCTGAAACAGGGTTCGCCCGATTTGCCGGTGATCTTCCTCACCAGCAAGGATGAAGAGATCGATGAGTTGATGGGCCTCAATGCCGGGGCCGACGATTATATCCGCAAGCCCTTTTCGCAACGCCTGCTGCTGGAGCGGGTGCGCGCGGTGCTGCGCCGGGCCGAAGGCAAAAGCGCGCCCGCCGCCAATGGCGCGGAAGTGGCCAAGAAGGAAGCCTTGGTGCGCGGCAAGCTGGCGCTCGATCCCCAGCGGCATGAATGCACCTGGGACGGCAAGCCGGTGCGTCTCACCGTCACCGAATTTCTGATCCTGCAGGCGCTGGCCCAGCGTCCCGGCTTTGTCAAAAGCCGCGACAGTCTGATGGACGCGGCCTATGACGATCAGGTCTATGTCGACGACCGAACCATCGACAGCCACATCAAGCGGCTGCGCAAGAAATTCAAGGTGGTGGCCGACGATTTCGACGCCATCGAGACGCTCTACGGCGTCGGATATCGCTACAGAGAATAGTGCCCCATTTTTCGGCTCTTACCTGGCGCATTCTGGCGTTCAACGCACTGGCCTTGATCGTCCTGACCGGCGGCGTGGTCCTGGTGCAGGCGTCTGGTCGCGGCCTGGTCGAGGAGCGGCTGAATTCCATTCAGGAGCAGGCCAATATCGTGGCCGGCACCATCGCCCAATATGCCACCGATCCCGACCGCCACGCGCTGCGGATCGAGGAAGCCGAACCCTTGCTGGCGCAGTTGATCGCGCCCACAAGGCTGCGCGGCCGGCTCTACGTTCCCGACGGGCATCTTGCCATCGACACCCGCAATCTTTTGGCGCGCAATGTGGTGCAGTCCGATGAATTGCCGCCGCTGGATAGCGGCAGCCAGGTGCGCGAATGGATCAATCGCCTGCATGACGGGTTGGTGGGCGTTCGGCCCTTCACCAGGCTCGAGCCTTATTATGAAGGCGGCAGCGATGGGCGGGTTTATAGCGAGGTCAAAAGCGCGCTGACCGGCCAGGCCGGGTCCGGCGAGCGCGTCGATGACCGCAACCGGCTGGTTCTGTCGGTCGCGGTGCCGATTCAGCGTTTCACCGCCATTTACGGCGTGCTGCTGCTTTCCACCGAAGGCGGCGACATTGACGGCATCCTGCAGGCCGAACGCGCCCAGTTGATCGAGGTCTTCGCCGTCGCCTTGATGGTGATGCTGCTGTCGTCCCTCTATCTGGCGGGCACCATCGCCGAACCGGTCAAGCGGCTGGCGGCGGCGGCCGACCGGGTGCGTTCGGGCCTTGGCGGGCGCAGCGACATTCCCAATTTTCCGGAACGTACCGACGAGATCGGCGATCTGGCCGACAGCCTGAGATCCATGACCAGCGGCTTGTACGACCGCATCGACGCCATCGAAAGCTTCGCCGCCGACGTGGCGCATGAGCTCAAGAACCCCCTCACCTCGCTGGCCAGCGCGGTGGAGATGTTCTCCCGCGCCAAGGATGATGCGACCCGCGCCCGGCTGCTGGAAATCATTCGCGGCGACGTCAAGCGCATCGACCGGCTGATCACCGACATTTCCGACGCCTCGCGGCTGGATGCCGAATTGTCGCGCGAGCTCAAGGAGCCGGTGGGCCTTTCCAAGTTCCTGGCGACCTTGGTCGAGGTCTATTGCATGACCGAAACCAATCCCAAAGTGGAGTTCGCCCTGCATGACGAGCTGCCGCCCGGCACCACCGTGCGCGGCCGCGACGAAAGACTGGGCCAGGTTTTCCGCAACCTGATCGACAACGCGATTTCCTTCAGCCCGGAAGGCGGCAAGGTGATCGTCACCGCCAGCCAGCGCGACATGGTCGCCCGCGTGACGGTGGAAGACGAAGGTCCCGGCATTCCGCCCGGCAATCTGGAGTCCATTTTCGAGCGTTTCTATACCGAGCGGCCGGGCGAGAATTTCGGGCGCAATTCGGGCCTGGGGCTTTCCATTGCGCGGCAGATCATCGAAGGCGCCGGCGGGCGCATCTATGCCGAAAACCGCAGCTCGGCCGGTGGCCATGGCGGCGCGCGCCTGATCGTCGAATTGCCCGTGTCGCCGCTCGATGTTTGATCCATGAAATCCGAAATCAATATCCATGCCAGTTGCGTCGCGCTTGGATCCCTGGGGGTTCTGCTGCTGGGGCAAAGCGGCGCCGGAAAATCCGATCTGGCGCTCAGGCTGATCGATGAAGGCGCAAAGCTGGTGGCGGACGATCGCACGATCCTGTTCGTTTCCGGGCGCGCCCTGCACGCCAAAGCGCCCCCAAGCATCAAGGGCCTGCTGGAGATACGCGGGGTCGGTATTGTGCAATTGCCCGTGCGTGCCGGCGTAAAGATCGCGCTGGCGGTGCGGCTGGGCCGGGAAGGC
>CBHTTW010000174.1:0-5779 GCA_966096025.1 uncultured Alphaproteobacteria bacterium
GGTGCAGTGGACCTGCGAGAGCGACGAACGCCGCAGCGGCGCGCATCCAGGCGCGCCGCGAGGCCGGGACGGAGAGGCCTTTCCGGCCGCTCGCCTAAGCTAGCGGCGTTCGTTGCTCGAAATGGTCCACAGGACCATTTCGCTTGCTTCGCAAACCGCTCCTCACCCTCCGGTTTTTATTGGGAAATTTGCCCACAGGGGAGCCCATAAGGCTTTGTAGACAGGGGGGATGCCCTCTGCTATGAGGCCGCTCCCCAGAGGTGAAACCAAGCCCTTTGGACAATGTGTGGGTGATTAGCTCAGTTGGTAGAGCAGATGACTCTTAATCATCGGGTCGTAGGTTCGATCCCTACATCACCCACCATTCTTTCAAGCACATGGCCGTCGTCGCGATTTCGTTCTGAAGCCGCACGGCGGTCTCATGAGATCCCAACCGCATGGATTGCAACGGCAGCCAGATAAAGGCCCAATCCGAAAACCGTGTGATTGGCCAGACTCTTCATGCTGTTGCGAAACGGGGCAGGGGTGTTGGTGGATGCGATGCCCGCGCCCAATGCCGGTTGCATCACCAGCAAAGGCGCCGCCACCGTAGCCACGCCCAGCATCAATGCGGGGGTGAGCGAAGGTGAGCGGATCCAAGCTGCACCCTCGGCCAAGACGAGCAATCCGGCGAAGGCGATGCCTATTGCATAGTGCGCTGCCCAACCCATCCAGGTCTCGCCCCTGACGGGCGGGGCCTTGGTGATTGCCGCATGATGCCATTGTCCGTCCGCCCAATGGCCGATCCACCGTCCCAACATGGCGAAGTTTTGGCTTGGCATGCCGGCCCGTTTCAGGAGTTGAAGCCAGCCATCCATCACGATGGTGGCGCCTGCGCCGATGGCTGCGATTTGGGCCGCAATTTCCCAACTCTCGCTCATTTCTTTTCTCCTTGCGCTTGTTTGGAACAACCGATGGTCCTAACCTGCAACTTCAAGTTCACTTGAGGTCAAGCGATGCGGGACCTGGATATTGCGGAGGTGGCGCGCATTTCCGGCATGGCCGCCTCGGCGCTTCGCTTTTACGAGGAAAAGCGCCTGATACGTTCCAGCGGCCGCCGGGGGCTGCGGCGGCTATTCGATCCCTCGGTCATTGAGCGGCTGGGCGTAATTGCCCTGGGCCAGGCGGCGGGATTCTCGATCCAGGAGATGGTCACCATGTTTGGAACGGGTGCCAAACACAACATTGATCGTGCCGCTCTCGCCTCCAAGGCGGATTCACTCGACAAAACCATCCGGGACCTTATCGGGCTGCGCAATGGGTTGCGTCACGCAGCCAAATGCCCGGCGCCAAATCACTTTGCGTGTCCGACCTTCCGGAAGCTGATACGGGCCGCGCGAGCCGGCGCACCGTCCTCGAAGAAAAAAGGGCAGCGCCAAGCCTCGAGAAATCGGCGCATTTTCCCGGCAAGTTGATTATTCTTCAACAGGGACATGGATGAAAGAACTCTGTGGCGCTTTATGATGCGGTCATTATCGGCGGCGGGCATAATGGGCTGGTCTGCGCCTTTTATCTGGCGCGCGCCGGTCTGAAGGTCCGCATCCTGGAACGCCGCGATATTGTCGGCGGCGCTGCCGTCACCGAGGAATTCCATCCCGGTTTCCGCAATTCGACCGCCAGCTATACCGTCAGCTTGCTCAATCCCAAGGTGATCGCCGACATGACGTTGGCCGATCACGGTCTCAGGATCGTGGAGCGGCCGGTCTCCAATTTCCTGCCGCAGACCGACGGGCGTTATCTCAAGCTGGGCGGCGGACTGGAACGCACCCAGGCGGAATTCCGCAAATTTTCGAAGGCCGACGCCGAGGTTCTGCCCGACTATTACAAAATGCTCGAGGCGGCGGCGGATGTGTTGCGCGATCTGGCGCTGAAGGCCCCGCCCAATGCCGGCGACGGGCTATCCGCCCTGATCGCGGCGGCGAAACAGGGCCGCAAGCTTGCGAAACTCCCTCTATCCCGGCAGCGCGATGTGCTGGATCTTTTCACCAAAAGCGCCCGCGCGGTTCTGGATGGCTGGTTCGAAAGCGAAGCGGTGAAGGCGGCGTTCGGCTTCGATGCCGTGGTCGGCAATTATGCCAGCCCGGATACGCCGGGATCTGCCTATGTCCTGCTGCATCATTGCTTCGGCGAGGTGAACGGCAAGAAGGGTGCCTGGGGCCATGCCCTGGGCGGCATGGGCGCGATCACCCAGGCCATGCGTGCTGCCTGCGAAAGCCTGGGGGTGGAGATCAGCCTGGAAGCGCCGGTGGCGCAGGTTCTTGCCGAGGGCGGCAGGGCGGCCGGCGTGCGGCTGGAATCCGGCGAGAAAATCTCCTGCGGCCTTATCGTGTCCAATGTCGGTCCCCGGCTGCTTTATGAGCGGCTGATGGCGCCTTCCGATCTTTCCCCCGAATTCCGTCGCCGCACGCGCGGCTTCAAAATGGGATCGGGAACCTTCCGCATGAATGTGGCGCTGTCGGAGCTGCCGCGTTTCACCTGTCTGCCCGAGCCGGGAGAGCATCATCAAAGCGGCATCATTATCGCGCCGACCCTCGATTATATGGACCGGGCCTTCAGCGATGCCAAAGAGTTCGGCATGTCGCAAAAGCCTATTGTGGAAATTCTGATCCCCTCGACGGTGGACGACAGTTTGGCGCCGCCGGGCCAACATGTCGCCAGCCTGTTTTGCCAGCAATTTGCCCCGCAATTGCGGCACGAAAAAAGCTGGGACGATCTGCGCGAAGCCGCGGCCGACCGCATCATCGACACCGTCAATGACTATGCGCCGAATTTCAAAGCCTCGATCATTGCCCGGCAGGTTCATTCCCCGCTGGACCTGGAGCGCAAATTCGGCCTGAGCGCCGGCGACATCATGCATGGCGCCATGTCGCTCGACCAACTCTGGTCGGCGCGCCCGATCCTGGGCCATGGCGCCTATCGCGGGCCGCTCAAGGGCCGTTATATGTGCGGGGCGGGAACCCATCCCGGCGGTGGCGTCACGGGTGCGCCGGGCCACAATGCGGCCCATCAAATTCTTGCCGACCGCTCGCTTGCGTCCAGACTGGCAGGCTGGTTGTTCGGCTGACGCCTATTCCCGAATGAATTTCTGCAACGTCTTGCCGTTGCCTTGAACCGGGGCGCCGGGCTGGGGGAAGCCGACATCGCCGGTATAATAATTGCCGCGCGAATCCAGGCCTGCCTGGTGCACGGTGTGCAGATAACCGTCGGCGAAATGCGATAGCTCGCGCCCGGTTTGGCGATCCAGCACCCAGACACGCTGGTTGACGCCATCGCCGACCAGCAAATATTTCTGCCCAGGGTCGCGGGAGAAATTGAGGATCCAGACCGAGCCATAGCCGCGCGTCTCCCGGTGGACCAGGAATTCCTTCACGAACTTGCCCTGTTTGGTGAAAATCTGAATCCGGTCGTTGCGCCGGTCGCAGACATAGACAAAGCCGTCGGCCGAAATCCGCACGCAATGAACCGGCGTGCGGAACTGGTCTTCCGGCGCCTCGCCGGGAACATAGGCCGGTCCTTCAGGGACATAGGTGGGGGTGGGCGGCGGTTCGGGCGCGTTGATGATTTTGTCCAGCGCTATGCCATAGGCGCCCCAACCGCGCTTGAATTTCCCCGTGTCGGAATCATAGACCACGATGCGGTTGTTCAGGTAACCGTCGGCGATATAGACCTCATGCGCCGCATCATCGACGGCAATGCCGGCGGGCTGCCCCAACATGCTGGTATCCGCATTGTTGCGCGGCGCCTTGGTGGGGTGGCCGATCTCAAGCAACAGCTTGCCGTCGGACGAGAATTTCAGCACCTGGCGATCGCCGGGGGCATTGCCGCCGATCCAAATATTGCCGCCCGCGTCGCGCCACAATGCATGTTCGGATTTCGGCCAGTCCGGCACATGGCCCTGTCCGCCCCAGGAGCTGAGGAGATTGCCCTCGGTATCGAATTGCAGCACCGACGGCATACGCATCGCAGGCGCAAGGTCGCGTCTGACGCCACTCTCATCCAGGGCATAGGGCAGGGGCCGCTGCAGCACCCAGACATGATCGCTGGAATCGACAAACAGTCCGCCGATCTGGCCGATCACCCAGTGATTGGGAAAGGCTTTGGGCCAGGATGGGTCGTTCTTGTAGCGCGGGATGTCCTTGTCTGGGCTTTGGGCGACCGCGCTGCCGGCGCAGAGTGCGATCAAACAGACCGCAAACAGCCAGTTCCCCTCGGGTTTTTGTTTCAGCACGTTCTGGCGCGCCCTTTTTGGCCCTTGCCGGGCAGCCGCAATCTTAGCTTAATTGGCGGGGTTTTGCAGGTGTTCCCATGTCGATAGAGCCGAAAGATTTTGGCCGTGGGCCCAGGCCCTCCCGAAATGTGTTTGGCGAGCCGCTCCAGCCCTGCTCCATGGCGCCTCGAACCGGGTTCTTTCGCAACGGATGTTGCGACACGTCTGCGCAGGATGTCGGCAGCCATACGGTTTGCGTAGAGGTGACTGAGGAATTCCTGCAATTTTCGAAAATGCGGGGCAACGACCTGTCGACACCAATGCCCGATTACGGCTTTCCGGGGCTGAAGCCCAAAGACCGCTGGTGCCTTTGCGCGCCGCGCTGGCAGGAAGCCTTGGAAGCCGATTGCGCGCCCCGCGTTGTCTTGCGCGCCACCCATATGGGGGCGCTGGACTATTGCTCCCTGGTTGACTTGAAAAAATACGCGATCGATCTGGCATGACCAGCCGCCGCGATCTTCTCACCGGCGGCGCCACTCTGGCGGCTGCCAGCTTGTTTCCGCCCAGCATCCAGCGCGCCTTGTCCATTCCCGCCAACCGGAAGACCGGCTCGATTCAGGACATGCGTCATGTCGTGATCCTGATGATGGAAAATCGCGGCTTCGATCATTATTTCGGCACCATGAGAGGGGTGCGCGGCTTTGGCGACCGTCACCCGGTTCCGCTCGCAAGCGGCAAGCCGGTCTGGTTTCAGTCCGACGGCACGCGCGAGATCCCGCCCTATCATCTGGATACCGTCACAACCAGCGCCCTGCGCGTGCCGGGCACACCGCACAGTTTTCGCGATGCCCAGGCAGCCTGGAACCAAGGAAAGTTCGGCTTCTGGCCCAAATTCAAGACCCGCTATTCCATGGGCCATTACCGCCGCGCGGATATTCCGTACCAGTTTGCCCTCGCCGAAGCCTTCACGATCTGCGATGCCTATCATTGCTCGGTGACAACGGGTACCGATCCCAACCGGATTGTGTTCTGGTCGGGCAGCAATGCCGATCCCGCCGCCCGCGCCCGCGGCGAAAACGGCACCGCGGCCAATTCCGAACCGGACAATCTGCGCTGCTGGATCAAGGGCGCGTTGCCCGAGCCCGGCTATAGCTATGCCGGTTCGGACCTGACTTGGCCGACAATTCCCGATGTCCTGGAAAAGGCGGGCATCAGTTGGCGGATCTACCAGGACCCCAACGACAATTGGACCGGCGCGATGCATGGTGGTCTGGCCTTTGAAAGCTTCCGGAACGCAAAGCCGGGTTCGCCGCTTTATGAAAAGGGCATGAGTCACTGGTCGTTGGAACGTTTCGCCGAAGATGCGCGCAAGGGCGAGCTGCCGCTTGTGTCCTGGGTCCTTCCCCCGATGCTGTGGTCGGAGCATCCCGGCCCGTCGAGCCCGGCCCAGGGCGCCGAGTTCACCGCCAAGGTGCTGGATGCCCTGACCGCGACGCCTGAAACCTGGAGCAGCGCGGCGCTGTTCCTGACCTT
>CBHTTW010000175.1:0-5763 GCA_966096025.1 uncultured Alphaproteobacteria bacterium
CGCTGAAATTAGGCGCGTTTTGTCGCGCGCGCAAAACCGCAGCGCAACAAGTGTTTCGGCATTTTATCGCCTCCACTTTATTTGTCTTTGCCGGCGGCCTGTCATAGTCTTGTCCCAAGTGGCCCCGCCCAAAGGGAGCCGCGCTTGGTGAAAGCGGCAAAGACCGCTAACCGGGGGTCGAGGAAACAAGACAAGAAATCAACGCGTTATCGGCGCAAGCCGCGGCAACCTGTCCGCCTTTGGCGGTCATGTGCCGTCAGATGATGCGGACAAAGCGGGATTAACCCGCGCAACTGGTGCCGCCTTCCTTACCGAAGGCGGCATTATTTTTTTGCCGAGGGCGCCGTCATTTCATGCCGCAGTGCAGCGTAACTCTTTGCTGTTTTTTTTCGCACGTCCCTGCCGTAAGAACTAAATACACCTGCATACGAAAATGTCTTTTGAGGAGTGGAACATGCGTGGTTTGAAACTTGGCGCGATGGTTGCGGCATTGGTCGCTGCAGGCCTGCCCGCGATGGCGGAAACCACGGTTTTGAACCATGTCACGGTGATCGACGGCACCGGCGCCGCCGCCAAGCCCAATTCCGCGGTGGTGATGACCGACGGCAAGATCACCTATGTCGGTCCGGCCGCCGGCCTTAAGGCGCCGCAAGGGGCGCAGGTTCGCGACCTTACCGGAAAATTCGTGATCCCCGGCCTGATCGACAGCCATGTCCATGTCGGCATGATGAAGGACGTGACCCAGGACGTGAAATTCTATGATCGCGCCAATGTCGAGGCCGATCTCAAGACCTATGCCGCTTATGGCGTGACCGCCGTGCAGGTGGCGGGCACCGACAAGGACGTGATCTTCGATATCCGCAAGGATCTGCGCGCGGGCCGCCCGAAAATCGCGCGCGTTTTCACCTCCGGCCAGGGCATGGTGGCCAAGGGTGGCTATGGCGGATTGTACGGTCTGAATGTGCCGATCTCGACGCCGGAAGAAGCGCGCAAGTCGGTCGACGAACAAGCCGCCAAGGGCGTCGACCTGATCAAGCTCTGGATCGATGACGAGCGCAAAATGATCCCAGTCAAAATGAGCTATGCCGTCACCAAGGCCATCATCGACCAGGCCCATAAGCACAAGCTGAAAGTCTGGGCCCATGTCTATTACCTGGCCGATGCCAAGGAATTGGTGCGCCAGGGCGTCGACGGTTTCGCCCATATCGTGCGCGATCAGGCGGTGGACAAGGAACTGACCGACATGATGAAGGCCAAGGGCACCTGGCAGATCGCCTCGACCCTCAGCCGCGAGATTGTCTACAGCATGGCGGTGATGCCCTGGATCAACGATCCGTTTTTCACCCGTGGCGTCACCCCCGGCACCATGACCGCGCTGCGCGGTCCCGCCCGCGAAAAGGCCGTGATGCTGGGCGCCATTCGCGTCCCCGGACTGCCGTATGAGAAGCGGCTGTTCGCCGATATGAGCCGCACCGTGGTGCAGGCGATGGACAATTACGAGATCATGATTAAGGCCGGGGTGAAGACCGGCATGGGCACCGACTCCGGTCCCAATGGCCGCTTCCCCGGCTTCAATGCGCATGAGGAAATGGCGATGGAAGTGATGGCGGGCCGCACCCCGATGGACGCCATCAAGTCGGCGACCAGCGACAATGCCGCCTGGCTGGGCGATGCCACCATCGGCAGCATCCAGACCGGCAAATGGGCCGATCTGGTGGTGCTGGACAATGATCCGCTGGCCGATATCCGCAACACCAAGTCGATTTCGGCGGTCTATATCGCGGGCAATTCCGTGGCCACCATCTGGCAGACCTGCCGCGACCGGCCCTCCAATGCCTGCACCGGCGGCTGGAAGGATCGCAGCCCGACACCGTACTACGTTGATTGCTTTGCGTTCCGGCGCGGATGGACGTCCATCCGCGCCGTTTGCCTGAAGGAAATGCGTATGTCTTCACCCGCCGTCCGGCCGACCCGTATACGCCACATTATTTTGTGGCTCACGGTGCTGCTTTACATGGTCACCTATTTCGACCGGGTGTTGATCTCCACCGCCATGCCTTCGATCCAGAAGGAATTCGGCTTCAGCATTCAGACGGTGGGCCTGATCCTGGCCGCCTTCCAGCTTAGCTATTCACTGTTCCAGATTCCGGGCGGCTGGCTGGGCGACCGCATCGGCCCGCGCAAGATGCTGACCATCATTGTGCTGTGGTGGTCGGCCTTCACCGCCTTCACCGCCTTGGCCTGGTCGGTCAGTTCCATGGTGGTTTGCCGCTTCCTGTTCGGCATGGGCGAGGCCGGGGCCTTCCCCAATGCCACCCGTTCGCTGTCGCGCTGGATGCTGCCGTCGGAGCGCGGCTGGGCCCAGGGCGTCACCCATGCCGGTGCGCGGCTGGGCGCGGCCATTACGCCGGTGATGGTGGCGTATCTGATCTATCATTTCGGCTGGCGCATGCCGTTCTTCGTCTTCGCGCTGGTCGGCGTGGCCTGGGCCGGTGTCTGGTATTTTTATTATCGCGACAATCCCGCCGAGCATGTCAGCTGCAATGATGAAGAACGGCAACTGATTCACGCCGCCCTGGGCGCGGCGCCCAAGCGCAAGGCGATCCCCTGGGGTCCGATCCTTTTGAGCCCGCAAATGTGGGTCCTGGCGGCGTCCTATTTTTGCTACGGCTATGCCCTCAACATGTTCCTGGCCTGGTTTCCGAAATATCTCGATGCCGCCCGCGGCATGAGCCTGACCCAGATGGGTATCTTCGCCAGCCTGCCCTTGGCGGCCGGCGTGATCGGCGATATTTGCGGCGGCTGGTTCTCGGACGAGATCATCAAGAAGACCGGCCGCATCAAGTTTGCGCGCAAGGTGGTGGCGGTGACGGGCTTCGCTATCGCCGCGACCGTCTGCCCGATCGCGGTGATGGAACCCAATGTCTATGTCAGCGCCGCCTTGTTCTGCCTGGCGGTGTTCGGGTTGGAACTGGTGGTCGGCAATGCCTGGGCGGTCTCCCTGGATATCGGCGGCAGCTATGCCGGCACGGTCTCTTCGGTGATGAACACTTTGGGCAATCTCGGCGGCACGCTGATGGCGGCGGCCACCGGCTTTATCGTCGCCGCCTATGGCTGGAACATGGCCTTTTATGTCGTGGCGGCCCTGGCGCTGGCCGGCGGACTTCTCTTCCTGTTCGTGGATGCCAGCCGCCAGCTCTATGTCGAGCCCGCCAAAGCCGAGTAAAACAAGCCCCGCAAAGGTCTAAAAACCCGCCCAAAAGGCGGGTTTTTTCTTGCCAAAGCGGGTGGTTCACTTTTCCCCAAAAATAAGTATGGTCCGCCCGCCATGGAACCATTCAACAAGCTCGAGGGCGTCGCCGCCCCCCTGAACATGATCAATGTCGATACCGACATGATCATTCCCAAACAGTATCTGAAGACCATTCACCGCACCGGTCTGGGCAAGGCGCTGTTCGACGAGATGCGCTTCAACCAGGACGGTAGCGAGAAGCCGGACTTCGTGCTCAACAAGCCGGCCTATCGCAAGGCCAAGATTCTGGTGGCGGGTGATAATTTCGGCTGCGGCTCCAGCCGCGAGCACGCACCCTGGGCGCTGCTGGATTTCGGCATCCGCTGCGTCATCGCGCCAAGCTTCGCCGACATCTTCTACGGCAATTGCTTCAAGAACGGCATCCTGCCGATCAAGCTGCCGCAGGATCAGGTCGACAAGCTGATGGATGATGCCGAGCGCGGCGCCAATGCCATCATCTCCATCGACCTGGAGGCGCAGGAAATCCGCGGTCCCGACGGCGGCATGATCAAGTTCGAGGTCGATGCCTTCCGCAAGCAATGCCTGCTGAACGGCTGGGACGATATCGGCCTGACCATGCGCGCCGCGGAAAAGATCGACGCCTTCGAGAAAACCCAGCACACCCAGGCGCCCTGGCTTTAGTGCGCTGACGATCTAAGTGAGTCATCCATGAACGAATATAAACTCCTCCTGCTGCCGGGCGACGGCATCGGCCCCGAAGTGTTGGACGCCGCCATGCGCGTGGTCGGCTGGTATGGCCAAAAGGGCTTGCCCTACAAGACCGAGGAAGCGCTGCTGGGCGGCGCGGCGATCGACGCCACCGGGCGTCCCGATCCCGACGAGACCTTTGTCAAGGCGATTGCCGCCGACGCAGTGCTGATGGGCTCGGTGGGCGGTCCCAAATGGGACGGCTTGCCGTTCGAAAAGCGCGCCGAGCGCGGCTTGCTGCGGGTCCGCAAGGATATGGGCGTCTATGCCAATCTACGTCCCGCGCTGTGCTTTGATGCGCTGAAGGATGCTTCCACCCTCAAGCCGGAAATCGTTTCGGGCCTGGACATTCTGATCGTGCGCGAGCTGATGGGCGGGGTCTATTTCGGCCTGCCCAAGGAAACCACCAACCTGCCGGACGGCCAGAAGCGCGCCGTCGATACCGGCGTCTATACCACCAGCGAGATCGAGCGGGTGTGCCGCGTTGCTTTCGACATGGCGCGGCTGCGTTCCAACAAGGTGCACAGTGCGGAAAAGTCGAATGTGATGGTCACCGGCGTGTTGTGGAAGGAAGTCATCACCGCCCTGCACAAGCGCGACTATGCCGATGTCGAGCTGCACCATATCCTGGCCGACAATGCCGCCATGCAGCTGGTGCGCAATCCCAAGCAGTTCGACGTGCTGGTGACCGACAATCTGTTCGGCGACGTCTTGTCGGACGAGGCGGCGCAATTGACCGGCTCCATCGGCATGCTGCCCTCGGCTTCGCTGGGCGACAAAAAGCCCAACGGCCTGCCGTCGGCGCTGTATGAGCCGATCCATGGCAGCGCGCCCGACATCGCGGGCAAGGGCCTGGCCAATCCCATCGCCTCCATCCTCTCCTTTGCCATGTGCCTGCGTTATTCCTTCGGCATGAAGGACGAATCGGCGCGGCTGGAAAAGGCGGTCGATAGCGTGCTGGCGGACGGTTACCGCACCGGCGACATCATGCAGCCCGGCATGAACAAGGTCGGAACCACCGCCATGACAGACGCGATTCTCAAGGCCTTGGATAAGTCGAAATAGCTAAGTCCCGGCCTCGCGTCGCGCTTGATTGCGCGCCGCTGCGGCGTTCGGGCGGGCGAAAGGTCCACTGGACCTTTCGCTATTCCGCCCTCACCCACGGCGATGACCGATGCAATCCTGAAATCGCTGGACAAGTCGAAGTAAAAAAGGCCCCTTGCGGGGCCTTTTTCTTAGTCGCCTTTTAGGTCCCGTCGCGCTTGGTGCAGCAGCGGTTCGGTGTAACCGGACGGCTGCTCCTTGCCCTTGAAAACCAGGTCGCTGGCCGCCTTGTAGGCGATGCCGTCATAGCCGGGCGCCATGGGCTGGTAGAGCGGATCGCCTGCATTCTGCTGGTCCACCACTTTGGCCATGCGCTTGAGCGTTTCCGTCACTTGATCAGGCTTGCAGATGCCGTGTTCCAGCCAGTTGGCGATATGCTGGCTGGAAATCCGCAAGGTGGCGCGGTCTTCCATCAGGCCGACATTGTGGATGTCGGGCACCTTGGAGCAACCCACGCCCTGATCCACCCAGCGCACCACATAGCCCAAGATGCCCTGGGCATTGTTGTCCAGCTCCTGCTGCACTTCCTCCGGCGACCAGTTGGGGCGGTCGGCCAGCGGAATGGTCAGGATGTCGGACAGCTTGGCGCGGGTGCGCGATTTCAGTTCGTCCTGACGCGCCTTCACGCTGAGCTGATGATAGTGCAGGGCGTGCAATGT